>NZ_JADMVY010000007.1:0-161187 GCF_015547905.1 Clostridium sp. J1101437_171009_A5 | reverse complement strand
CCGTACTTGCAGATGGGGGAACCCTTGGAAATGTCGCAGACAGCCAGCTTGTGATAGATGGTGATGTCCTGCCGGGCAGTGAGGGTCTTCTCCTCGTTGCCGCTGAGGTAGGTGACCGTGTCGCCGCTCTGAATGGCCTCAATGGCCACGGCCACATTGTCCTTGGGATCAATGATCATTGCATTGCGCATGGTAGATATCTCCTTTCGGTCATGAGTGGATCAGATCTGAACCAGTGGGGGTATACAAACGGGTGTCTGTTTGGAAATACATTCCGGGCACCCGAAGAGCGCAGAGACAGGCTTCTGTTCTTAAATAAGAACAATGTTCTCATTACGGAATACTATATGTAACGTACCATTTCACGGGAGAAATGTCAATAGAAAACGGGGATATTGGGCGGATTTTGTGCTAAATACAGAGGTGAGAAATGTGCCGGACAGGCGTCGGACTTGCAAAATACAGGAGCCTTTGCTATAATGATAAAATATACCATCAAAAAATGCAATGGTCTGATCTGGATGGAGGAACCTATGGGACAGGAACAGCACCGTGCCACCACACGGGTTTTGGATATATTGGAGCACCTGGCGTCGGAAGGCGGAGCGGGGAAGACATTGACGGAGCTGTCAGTCGCCCTTGATGCGCCCAAGAGCAGTCTCTTTCCGATTCTGCATACGCTGGCGCAGCGGCGCTATGTGCGGCTGGACCGGGAGACCGGGCGCTATTCGGTGGGCATCTCGGCCTACGTGCTGGGGGAGGCCTATGGGGCCGGACGGCGGGAGAGCATTCTCCGGCGGGTCCAGGAGCTGATGGAGCAGGTGGCGCGGCGCTGCGAGGAGCCGTGTCAGTTGGCCATCCTGGACGGGGAAAACGTACTCTATATCGGCAAGGCGGACTCTGACCAGGCCATCCGCATGATCTCACGCCTGGGAAGCCGCCTGCCCGCCAATGCCACAGCGCTGGGAAAGGCCCTGCTGAGCGGTCTGGAGGACGACGAGGTGCGGCAGCGCTTCTCCCAGGGACTGCCCCGGCTGACCGACCACACCATTACCGATCTGGAGCCCCTTCTGGCACAGCTCAAACAGGTGCGGGAGAACGGGATCGCCTGGGAAGAGGAGGAGTCCACGCCGCATCTGTGCTGTGTGGCCGTCCCGCTGCGGCAGCGGGGAAGCGTATTTGCGGCATTGAGCGTATCCATGCCCCTGTTCCGGGCCACACCGGAAAAGCGGGAGGGGGTCAGCAACTGTCTGCGGGAGGTGGCCTCTGAGATCAATACCCTGGCGGAGGAGCGGGGCATATCCCTGGATATTCTGTAAGAAACGTATGTGGAAAACGTGCCGGATCGATCCGGCGTTTCCGCGTGGTTTGGAGGGAATGGCAGTGCATTTGTTTTTGACGGGAGAGATCCAGGTGGGGAAATCCACGCTGCTGTCCGCTCTGCTGCGCTCGCTGGGGCTGCCGGCCTGCGGATTTCGCACCTGCTGGAGGCGGACGGAAGCGGAGGATACCCTCCACCTTCTGCCCTGGGGGATGGATGCGGACTGTGGGGCGGACAATCAGGTGGCCCGGCGTCGGAATGGACGGGCGGAGATCCTGCCGGGCCGGTTTGACGCGCTGGGGCCGGAACTCCTGACACCGCGTCCCGAGTGTGCGGTGATGGTCATGGACGAGCTGGGCTTTTTGGAGCGAAACGATCTGCGCTTTCAGGAGGCGGTGCTGTGTGCGCTGGACGGGCCGCTTCCGGTCCTGGGGGTCATCAAACCCCGGCAGGAGCCCTTTCTGGATCGGGTACGGGCCCATGCGGGGGTGCAATTGGTGACGGTCACGCCGGAAAACCGGGACGACTTGCGGACCTCTGAGCTGCTTGCTGCCTGGTGTGCATCGGTCCGGTCTGAGTAAAAAATGGATAAAAAATAGGCCGGTCCCCGGAAAATGGGACCGGCCTATTTTTGCGGTTTACTGTGCGGAGAGGTACTGTGCAGCTACGGTAGCTGCAGTGGCGGCGTCGGCGGTATAGGCATCAGCGCCGATATCCTCACAGAAGCGTTGGGTGACCGGGGCGCCGCCCACCATGATCTTGACCTGATCGCGGATGCCGGCGGCCTTGGCGGCCTCCACCACCTCACCCATGGCGGGCATGGAGGTGGTGAGGAGGGAAGAGCATGCAATGATGGAACAATTCTGCTCCATGGCAGTCCGGATAAAGGTCTCAGGGGCCACATCCACGCCCAGGTCAATGACCTCGATCCCCTGGCCCTCAAACATCATGCGGACCAGATTTTTGCCGATGTCGTGGAGATCGCCCTTTACCGTGCCCAGGCAGGCGCGGCCAAGCGGGGCCGCATGGTCACCAGTCAGGTGGGGCTTGAGCAGCGCAGTGCCTGCATTCATGGCCTTGGCTGCCATCAGGACCTGGGGCACGAACATGGTGCCGGCCTTAAACTGTTCGCCCACAATTCCCATGCCGGCCAGCAGACCATCCTCCAGAATGGCGCGGGGGGCGAGTCCTTCTTCCAAAGCGCGGGGGACCAGCTCCTGGACTAATTTGGTCCGACCTTTTTGGATGGCTTGCGAGAGTTCGTTCAGTGTGCTCATGTTCGATCAGATCCTTTTCGAAGAAGTTGTGTATGATTATAGCAAAGTGAGAAAAAAATAAAAAGTGACTGGGAGAAAAAAGTGATTTTCTGACAAAATGGGAAAAAATGAGTGGAGGAAAGGGGGGAAAGCCCGTCATTTGGACAAGAGAAGATTCTTCCATGCCAAAGGTGTGTGACATTGGCAGAGCGGCCGGCGTGTGGAACACGAGGTGGAAGCCATATTAAAGAGTGTTCCGCAATTGGATCTGCGGAATGAAACACATCAAATCAAAAGGGGTGATTTTGTGCGGGAAGAATCCAATAAGCAGCCGTGGGGCGCACTGGCGCTGCGGGTGGCGGCAATGATGCTGTCCCTGGGGGCGCTGCTGGCTGTGGCAACGCCGGTGCAGGCATCCGCAGCGCAGGGGCATACGGTGAGCCGAACGGTGATCCCCATGGGCCGTGCCGTGGGGATCAAACTGTTTTCCGACGGCGTTATGGTGGTAGGACTGGCCGATATCGAGACGGAAAAAGGGACAGCCAATCCGGCCAAGACCTGCGGACTAAAAGAAGGAGATATCATTACCCACCTGAATCAGGAAGAGGTGGACTCCATTGAAGAAGTGCAGGCCATTCTCCAGGAGACAGGAGGAGAGGCCATGAGCATCCGGGCCAAGCGGGGGGAAGAGGAGGTCCAGATGACGGTCCAGGCGGTCCAGTGCAGCACAGACGGCAGCTACAAGCTGGGGGCGTGGATCCGGGACTCCATGGCGGGGATCGGGACCATTACCTTTTATGACCCGACCTCCGGTGTCTTTGGCGCGCTGGGCCATGGGATCAGTGACATGGATACCGCCAAGTTGATGCCGCTCCAGTCGGGCAGCATTATGTTTGCGGAAGTGAGCGATGTGCAGAAAGGTGCCGTGGGGGCCCCAGGCCAGCTTCGGGGGGCCTTCCAGGTAGAGCAGGACCTGGGAGAGCTCTATGCCAACACCTCCAGCGGCATTTTCGGCACCTGGACCGGCGCGGAGCTGGAGACAGGGATGGAGCCCATTCCGGTGGCTCAGCGGAGCGAGGTGCGCACCGGAAAGGCCACCATCCGCTCCAATGTGGCGGGCACGGAGATCAAGGAGTATGAGGTGGAGATTGTGCGCCTCTACCCGGAGAGCAGCGGAGAGCACCGGGACCTCATGCTCAAGGTGACGGACGAGGCCCTTCTGAAGGAGACAGGGGGCATCGTACAGGGCATGTCCGGCTCCCCGATCATCCAGAATGGCAAGCTGGTGGGAGCGGTGACCCATGTACTGGTCAACGATCCCACCCAGGGCTACGGTATTCTGGCGGAGAATATGCTGAAAACCGCGGAAGAGAGCTAAGAGCACACACCGATAGAAAGCGCCCGGCCCTGGAAGATTAGCCTCAGCCAGTGATTTTGATTCTGTCCGTATTGAGATTGTGCGCTCTGTGCGCAAGGTGACAGATGAGACGCTTCCGAAAGCGGTTCGGGATGTACAGCGGCAGAGCGAGTGTCCAAATAGAACATGCCCCGGCGGTCTGGATGACCGCCGGGGCATGTCTTTGTGCGCTCAGGAGAAGGAAATATCATAGATGCCATATGCAGCTCTGGAATTCCAGTCGGGGGATGTCGTGAGCAGGAGCTTCACATTGGCGGCACGATTCAAGGGAAGGGAGATCGTTTGGGGTGCACCATCCCATTTGAGGTCATAGCTGGTACTCAGCTCCCCGTCCAGATAGACCTCCAGAGTGGAGTCATCCTCGTATGTTCCGTCCACATGGCCTACCGTAAAGGTCATGGTATTGTATTTCAAATCTGTATTCCAGAGAGAATAGGCCGCTTCTCCATTGTTGTCCTGAAGGAAGACGCCCTCCGTGATGTCCGTTCCAGATACGGTCATGTACTTTTCGGAATTGCTGCCGTCAAAGATCTTGCTCCACGAGTTTACCTGATAGGGGGGCAGCAGCTTCATCCAGCTGTCGGTTTGACCGGGGACCTCGCCCACATAGATGGTAGCGGTGTCGCCGTCCCAGGTGACCTCTTTCCCCAGGGCCTCACTCACGGCGCGGACGGGCAGATAGGTGGTGCCATTGCTGGCGAAGGGCTCCACCACGTTGCCATTGGGATCCTTGGGAGTCACTTCCTTGCCGTCGACGACCAGACGGATCCCCATGTAGTTGGCTTCGATTTTTTGGTGGTGACCGCGCTGGAGGCCAGCGCGACGCCGCAGAGCAGACTGGAAAGAGCTGCGGCGGCGATAATACGATTGCGAACCATTTTTTTCATATCAGATGCCCTCCCATTTTTATTTATCGAATTCTGATCATAAAAGCTTAAAAAATTTCTAAATCTTAACTTTAGTCTCTACCTCTGGATCTGTTTTGTCAAGAGATGGGAGAAGGGAAGGACACCGGGTTGAAGAGATTCAAAGAGTCGGCATGAGAAAAAAGGGCAGTTTCAACACTTGCCTTCATTGGGGAGGGAAAGCACAGGCTTAGCCAGTGGTTATGACTAAAAGAGGAGGAGCTGGTAGTCATCGAAGAGAATGGCGGGGCTCCATCCCGCGGTATTGACGGGTGAGGAGTGTACACAGTTCTCCATAATATTTCAGGTATGCCTTCTGGGCCTGGCGGCGAAGGAACTGCCGCTCCTGAAAGGCCTTCCAGCGGCTGCAGGTTTTGTGACAGCCAGGTGTGTACGCGAGACAAGTGTTCTGACATGGAAGCATAAGATGGCTCCTCTCTATCCGTTGAATGGGGCATAAAGCCGTTCCAATTCGATTGGACTCACAAGCGCCTGCTCTGGTTGATTACCAGTATAAGGGGTGGACAAGAGAAGTTCTATCCAAGGGGTGTAAAGTTTGGATAAAACCTCTGTATAACTAGAGAGGATAAGACCGGGAAAAGAGCGGAAAATGGGGCACATATCCCGATTTTTTGCAGAGGATACGATTTGTTTACAGAAGCTGTAGTCCCCAAAAAAGCAGTCATATCCTGCTTTTGACAGGTAAAGTGGGGGAAAAACTCTGATTTCTGTCAACAAAAGACGGAGAATGGATCGGAAAAGGCACTGGGAGCAGGAACATGCATTTACACAGATTTCACATGGGATGCGTTGTTGTATTTACATGACCTATTTACAATGAAAGTGCGGAAACCAATGGGCCGGGCTGTAACACGCAAGAGAAAGATTCCCGGCCGACGACAGAGTGGTGGCTGGAGGGAGGTCCTGTCGGGCCATGCCCACACCACCGTTATACCGTAAGAACAGGAGTGGATTTCACAATATGAACCATATGAGCAGACAGGCCTGTGCGGCGCTGCTGTCCGGCGTCCTTCTGACGGCGGGAGCGCAGGCGGCGGTCATCACGACTTCCACCGACCAGATTACGCTGGGGGAGAACAGCAATACCTTTACGCTGGAGTTGCGTCTGGAGGAGGACAAGCCCTTTGCCGGAGCGGAGTTTGGAATCGATCTGCCGGAGAAGACGACCCTCACCCAGGTGGACTATCTGGATCAGGCCATCCGGGAGGCTTCCCACACTCCGGAGGTGGTGCGGGACGGCCGGGTCTATTTCGGATTTTACGGCGCCAGCAATGCCTTCCAGGGGGAGTACAGTGTGGCGCGGCTGACCTTTACCTATACAGGCAGTGAGGATGCCCTGCTGTCCCTTGGAACGTCCAATGTGGTTACCCTGAATGAGGATGGCACCACGACGGGGGACACCAGCTCGGCGCCTTTCCAGGTAAAGATTGAGCGGGAAGAGAGCAGCGGCGGAAGCGGCGGCTCAGGTGGTTCCGGCGGGAGTGAACGTCCGGAAGAGGATATCGACGAGGGGGAGACCCCGCTGAATCCCGGTGTCTTTACGGACCTGGAGGGACACTGGGGCAAAGACGCCGCGCTGCGCGCGGTGGAGATGGGGCTGTTCAGCGGTACGTCAGCCACCACGTTCAGCCCGGATATGGCCCTGAGCCGCGCCATGCTGGTGACCGTGCTCCACCGGCAGGAGGGGACCCCTGCCGCGGCACAGGCGGCCTTTCAGGACGTGAGTGCAGGAAGCTGGTATGAGAGCGCCGTCAATTGGGCGGCGGCAGAGAACATTGTCTCCGGCGTGGGAGAGGGCTGTTTTGCGCCGGATCAGGCCATTACCCGGGAGCAGCTGGCGGTTATGCTCTACCGCTATGAGCAGTATCGGGGCAATGCACCGGCCTCTACGGGAGACCTGAGTGCCTTTGTGGACCGCGATCAGATCTCCCCGTGGGCGGAGGAGGCCATGAAGTGGGCTGTGGGCGCTGGAATTCTCAGCGGAAAGGATGGCGCGCGCCTGGATCCCCAGGGCAGCGCGACCCGCGCTGAGGCAGCCTCCATTCTGGTGCGCCTGCTGGATCGCTGATATACGGATTTTTTGTGCGGGGCATCCGGCGCGGTGAGCGGCGGATGCCCCTCCTTTGTCTTTGCTTCCAGCGGAAAGGGAAGAAGCGTCAAGGATTTGTAAAACCCGGACCGTGTGCCGGCAGCGGTATCCATGGAACAAAAAGCAGGGGGATTCCGGGCAAAAGAAAGGGAAAACCGTGCCCAATTTCCCCAAAAGAACGGAGGAAGCACAGACCGACGGAGCGGTGTGTAAGGAGATGGTATCCCGGAAGGGGGGCAAACTGACGGAGTCTTTGCCAGTCCTTTACGGGAGCCTGGTGGAAGGAAACGGGGCCGGACTGGTATAGTACTCTACGGATGAAAACGGAGAAACGATGCGAAAGGAAGACAAGTATGCTGGAACTCAATCACATCCGTAAGTCGTTTGACGGGACTCCGGTCCTGCATGATATTTCGCTCCGGGTGGAGGATGGCGAGATCGTGTCTATTCTGGGCCCTTCCGGCTGTGGAAAGACGACGCTGCTCAATCTGATCCTGGGCCTGACCGATGCCGACAGCGGAGAGATCCGCTACAACGGCGAGGATCTGACCCGCACTCCCATGGAGAAGCGGGGCTTCAACATCGTCTTTCAGGACTATGCCCTCTTCCCCAATCTGAATGTCTATAAGAACATCACCTACGGCCTGAAAAACCGCGCGTACCTGACCTCTCAGCAGGAGGTGGAGGAGCTCATCGACCTGCTGGGCCTGCGGGACCATCTGAGCAAGCGGGTGGACCAGCTCTCCGGTGGCCAGAAGCAGCGTGTGGCCCTGGCCCGCACCATGGTGATGAAGCCCCGCATTCTGCTGCTGGATGAGCCCCTCTCTGCCCTGGACGGCGTGATCAAAGAGTCCATCAAGGACCGGATCAAGACCATTGCCCGGGAGTATCACCTCACCACCATCATCGTGACTCACGACCCCGAGGAGGCCCTGACTCTCTCTGACCGGGTTCTGATCATTGATAAGGGAACCATCTCCCAGTATGCCAGACCCGAGGAGATCGTCCATCAGCCCAAAAACGACTTCGTGCGCAAGTTCATCCTCAATCAGCTGGAGATCAAGCGGGACAATATCTATGCCCTCTTTGGCCGGCCGAGCGTGGCTGCCGCTGTGTAACACACAATGCGCAAAAACATCGAACTTAAGCTGATCTTTTGGGCCATCGTGGCGCTCTTTGCGGCGTTTCTGGCAGCGCCGCTCCTCCTTCTCTTTGGAAAATCGGTGTGGGACGGCGGCCTTACGACGGAGTTTTACACCTCCGTTGTGGTCAAAAAGGGATTCCTTCCCGCCCTGGGCAACAGCTTTGCCGTGGCCTCCGCCGCGGCGGTGATCGCGGTGGTCATCGCGTTCCTGCTGGCCTACGCGGTACACTATACGGCCCTGCCCCTGTGGGCCAAGCGCCTCATCAGCGCCATCGCCACACTGCCCATGTTCTTGCCCACCATTACCTATGGCTTTGCCATCATCTACTCCTTTGGCAAGCAGGGACTCCTGACCCGTCTGCTGGGACGGCAGCTCTTTGATATCTATGGTTTCTGGGGACTGCTGGTGGGATATGTGATCTATACGGTGCCCACCGCCTTCCTGCTGATCCACAATACCATGGGATATGTGGATAAAAAGACGCTGGTGGTCTCCAAGGTCATGGGAGACCAGACCATGTCCACCTTCTGGATTGCGGTAGTGCGTCCCCTGCTGGGCACGCTGGCCGGTGCCTTTATCCAGGCCTTTTTCCTGAGCTTTACCGACTTCGGTATCCCGGCCTCGGTGGGCGGAGGATATGATGTGATCGCCACGCTGCTCTACAATCAGATGCTGGGCGGCATCCCGGACTTCAACCGGGGCGCGGTGGTGGCCGTCATCATGCTCATCCCCTCGGTGGGAAGTATCTGCCTCCTCCAGATTCTGGAGCGCTTCAACATCCGGTATAACCGGATCTCCCCCGCGGAGCTGCGCCGCAACCCGGCCCGCGACGCCGGATGGGGGGCCGTGACAGCGGTCTTGTCGGTCCTGATGCTCTCCCTCTTCGCGGTCATCTTTGTGGTGCCCATGGTGGAGGACTGGCCCTACAAGACGGGATTTTCTCTGGAGCATGTGCAGACCGTGTTCGCCGACAGCGAACTGCTGACCGTATACCAGCACTCCCTCTTCATGGCCCTTGCTACCGCCCTTCTGGGAACGGTAGTGGCCTATGGAGCGGCCCTCATCACAGCGCGGAGCACGCTGGCGCAGGGGTATAAGCGCACCGTGGAGAGCATCGCACTGGTGACCAATGCCATCCCCGGCATGGTCCTGGGCGTGTCCTACCTCTTCCTGTTCTCGGGGACCGAGCTGCAGAACACCCTGCTTCTCATGATCCTGTGCAATGTGGTGCACTACTTCTCCACCCCCTATCTCATGATGAAAAATTCCCTCTCCAAGATGAACGCCGGGTGGGAGACCACCGCGATGCTCATGGGGGACAGCTGGATCAAGACCATCCTGCGGGTGGTCACCCCCAATGCGCTCTCCAGCCTCATCGAGGTATTCAGCTACTATTTCATCAACTCCATGGTGACCATCAGCGCCCTGATTTTCATTGCCGGTGCGCGCACGATGGTGCTGACCACCAAGATCAAGCAGCTCCAGTATGTCAACAAGTTCAACGAGGTCTTTGTGCTCTCGCTGCTGATCCTGGCCACGAACCTGGTTGCAAAGGCGGCCTTTTCCTGCCTTGCAAATCATAAAAAGAAGAAACCAATCCAACAGACACAAGCTTAAAAAAGAGGAGAGAAACCAAAATGCATCTCAAGAAACTGATGGCCATGGGCCTTTCCCTCAGCATGGCGGCAGCCCTTCTGGGCGGCTGCGCCGCCGGCAGCGCAAGCACGGGCAGCGATTCCGGCAGCGGCGACACCGCACCCAAGGAGGAGCAGGTGGTCCTCTACTCCAACGCCGACGATGAGGCCATCACCGCGATGACCAACGCCCTGGATGCCAATGGCTACAAGGACAAGTACATCATCCAGACCTTTGGCACCTCCGAGCTGGGCGGAAAGCTGATGGCGGAGGGCAAAAATCTGGAGGCCGATCTGGTCACCATGAGCACCTTCTACCTCCAGAGCGCCCAGGATCAGAACCAGATGTTCCTGCCCCTGACCTTTGATGTGAACACCCTGGAGGAAGTGCCCGACTACACCGCTCCCATCACCTCGCAGGAGGGCGCCATCATCGTCAACACGGAGCTCATGGAGTCCGAGGGCCTGCCCATGCCCACCAGCCTGAAGGATCTGACCGATCCCGTCTATGCCGGTCAGGTGGCTGTGACCGACATTCAGTCTTCTTCCACTGCGTGGCTGCTCATCCAGGCGCTGGTCTCGGAGTATGGATATGAGGGCGCGCAGGAAGTGCTCTCCGGCATCTATCAGAACGCCGGCGACCACATCGAGACCTCTGGTTCCGCGCCTCTGAAGCTGTGCCGCGCCGGTGAGCTGGCTGTGGGCTTCGGCCTGCGCCACCAGGCGGTGGCGGACAAGGCCGACGGCCTGCCCATCGACTATGTGGATCCCACCGAGGGCAACTTCTCCCTCACGGAGTCTGTGGCTGTGCTGGACAAGGGAGATGAGACCAATCCTCTGGCCATGGAGATGGCCCAGTGCATCATCGAGAATGCCCGCGAGGAGCTGCTGGCCACCTATCCCAACCCCCTCTATGAGGGCGAGACCTCGGATTCCGCCAACAAGTCCGCCTATCCCAAGACCTTCAGCGAGCCTCTGACTCTGGAGCTGTTCCAGAAGCACCAGGAGCTGTCCGAATCCGCTAAGCCCTGATAGAACCGATCATAACAGGGGGCGCACGGGTGTGCGTCCCCTGGTTTTTAGAGAAGAAAGGAAGAATGAGACCCATGAATCGCTATAAGCTGCTCACCCCCGGACCGCTGACCACCACGGACACCGTGAAGGCGGAGATGCTCTTTGACCACTGCACCTGGGACGACGATTACAAGCAGATCACCCAGCGCATCCGCGCCGCGCTGCTGGAGCTGGGCCATGTGTCTGAGCCCGAGTATACCGCGGTGCTCATGCAGGGCAGCGGTACCTTCGGTGTGGAGTCGGTCATCACCAGTGTGGTGGGGACGGGGGATAAGCTGCTCATTGCGGCCAACGGCGCTTATGGCCTGCGCATGACCGAGATCGCCCAGCACGCGGGGGTAAACTATGTCCTCTATGAGGAGGAGAACACCCGCCGCCCCGATCCGGAGAAGATTGCCCGGATGCTGGAGGCAGATCCCGGGATCACCCATGTATCCATGGTACACAGCGAGACCACCAGCGGCATCCTCAACGATATCCAGGCGGTAGGTGAGGTGGTCCGCCGGGCGGGCAAGACCTTCATCGTGGACGCCATGTCTTCCTTTGCCGGCGTGGACATTCCCGTGGCCGACTGGGGGATCGACTTCCTCATCAGCAGCGCCAACAAGTGCATTCAGGGCGTGCCCGGCTTCTCCTTTATTCTGGCCCGGCGCAAGAAACTGGAAGAGAGCGCCGGAAAGGCCCGCTCCCTCTCGCTGGACCTGTACGCCCAGTGGCGTACCATGGACATTGACGGCAAGTGGCGCTTTACCTCTCCCACCCATGTGGTGCTGGCCTTTGCCAAGGCCCTGGAGGAGCTCAAGGCGGAAGGCGGCATCCCCGCCCGCTATGCCCGCTATGCCGTGAACCACCAGCTCCTGGTGCAGCGGATGGAGGCGCTGGGCTTCCGCACCTATCTGGAGGCAGAGGTCCAGGGTCCCATCATTACCACCTTCTTCTACCCTGAGGGGGCCAAGTTCACCTTCCGCGAGATGTATCAGTACATCAAGGAGCGGGGATACGTACTCTATCCCGGAAAGGTGATGGAGGCGGAGACCTTCCGTGTAGGCAATATCGGAGAGATCTATCCCGAGGATATTGAGAAGCTGGCCGCCATTATGGCTGATTTTCTGCGGGAGGTGCAGGGATGAACACCAAGCTTTTGATTCTGGACTGGGCTGGAACCGCAGTGGACTACGGCTGCTTTGCGCCGGTCAATGCCTTTGACCAGGCCTTCCGCGCCTTTGGGGTGGAGGCCACCATGGAGGAGATCCGCCGGCCTATGGGCATGCTCAAGATCGACCATATCCGCACCATGCTGGCTATGGAGCGCATTGGCGCGTGCTGGGCCCAGGTCCACGGCCGTGCCCCGGAGGACAAGGATGCCCATGCCATTTACGGTGTCTTTGAGACCAAGCTGATGGAGAGCCTGGAGCAGTATGCCATGCCCAAGCCCGGCGTGCTGGAGACGGTGGAGCGCCTGCGGGCCATGGGGCTGCGCATTGGCTCTACCACCGGATACACCGATGCCATGATGGAAGTGGTCACCGCAGGCGCGGCCCGGGCGGGGTATGCCCCGGACGCCTGGTTCAGCCCCGATGCGGTGGACGGACTGGGCCGTCCCTATCCGTATATGATCTATGCCAATATGAAGAAGTTCCGCATCCGGTCGGTGCACCAGGTAGTCAAGATCGGCGACACGGTTTCCGACATTCAGGAAGGTCTCAACGCCGGGATCTGCTCTCTGGGCGTCATTGAGGGAAGCAGTGTTCTGGGTCTGACCGAGGCGGAGTGGAAGGCCCTCTCCGCCCAGGAGCAGGCTGCGGCGGCGGAGAAGGCCCGCAGGACCTTTGAGGAGGCCGGTGCCCACGGAGTACTCAACCGGCTGGAGGAGCTGCCCGGCTGGCTGGAGGCCAACGGCTGATTCCAATGACAGAAAACGCGTCCGTGTACATCCAAAGGGATGGACGGACGCGTTTTTTCTGTGCAGGAGAGGCATATATCCCGGTTGTTTTCGGAAAGAGGGCAGAAAACAGGGCTTTTTTTGGACATTCTGACCGTAAAACTTTTGTAAATTTTCTTGCGGATCGCACCAAAATCACGTACACTGAACACAATAAGAGAGGTGGAAAAGCGTGAAATGCGGGATCATAGATGTGGGTTCCAATACCATTCGACTCTCCATTTACCACTATGAGGGGCGTCGATTCAAGCTTTTGATGAATAAAAAAGAGATGGCGGGCCTGGCCGGGTACATCCAGAACGGTACACTTTCCGACAGCGGAATCCTGGTGGCCTGCCGGGTGTTGGCCGGCTTTAAGGCTATACTGGAGAATTTTGATATTCAGGAAATGCATGTATTTGGCACGGCGTCCCTGCGTAATATCGTCAATACGGAAGAGGTGCTGGATACCATCCGCCTGGTGACCGGGATCGAGGTTTCGGTCCTCAGCGGCGCGGAGGAGGCGGCCTATTCCTTCCTGGGGGCCACCGTGGGGGGCGGAGCGCCGGCGGCCGGATTGCTGGCGGACATCGGCGGAGGCTCCACCGAGCTGGTCTCCTACGAGGGCGGGAGGATCACCTCCGGGTGCAGTCTTCCCATGGGCTCCCTTTCCCTGTATACCAAATATGTATCCGGTCTCTTCCCCACAAAAGAGGAGCGGCGTGCCATCCGCGCCCAGGTAAAGACCGAGCTGGAGCGGGCCAAAACCGCAGGGGTGCGGTGCAGCCATATGACCGGTGTGGGCGGGACCATCCGTGCAGCGGCAAAGCTGTGCAACGACCGGAGCAACGCCGATCCCGACAATCCGGTCCTTCCGGCCTGGGAGCTGCAGGAGCTCTATCAGCAGCTGAAAAAGGGGGACCAGAAGACCCTGCGGCAGATCCTGCGCTCGGTGCCCGACCGGGTACATACCATTCTGCCCGGCCTTGTGATCCTCAACTGTGTGCTGAACAGCTATGAGGTAGAGACCGTCTCGGTGAGCACGTGCGGCGTGCGGGAGGGATATCTGCTGAAACGAGTGATGGGAGTGAATGAACATGCATAAGACCGTGGATACCCGATACACGCAGGAGCGGGAGCTCTCCTGGCTGCGCTTCGACAGCCGGGTGCTGGACGAGGCGCGGGATGAGAGCGTGCCTCTCTTTGAGCGGCTGAAATTTGCCGCCATTTTTACCAGCAATCTGGACGAGTTCTTTATGATCCGCGTGGGATCGATCTACGATATGAGCCTCTCCCGGCAGACCCATGTGGACAGCAAGAGCGGGCTCACCCCCGCGGAGCAGCTCCAGGCCATCTGCAAGACGGTGCCCGGCATGTATAAACAGCGGGACAAGATCATGAGCCAGCTGGAGTCCCGGCTGCGCAGCTGCAATATCTGCAATCTGTCCATGGAGGAGCTGGACGGGAAGGAGCGCAAACAGGTGGAGCGCTGGTTCCGGAACTATGTGCAGCCGGTCCTCTCGCCCATGGTGATCAATATCCACCATCCCTTCCCGCACTTGCCCTCCAAGAGCCTGAATGTGGTGCTCTCCCTCCGGCGGGAGGGGAAGCGCTGCTTTGGCCTGGTCCCCATTCCCAAGACGCTGCCTGCCTTCTTCCAGCTGGAGGAGAACGGTCTGCGCTATCTGCTCACCGAGCAGGTGGTACTGGCCTGTGCGGACCAGCTGTTTGAGACCTATCAGGTGGAAGAGAAGCATGTGATCTCGGTCACCCGCAACGCCGACATCAGCCCCGAAGATGAGGACTACGATGTGGGAGAGGATTTCCGGGACCACATGCAGAAGGTCCTCAAACGCCGGGGACGTCTGGCCCCGGTGCGTCTGGAGGTCCAGGGTGAGCCGTCGGAGGAGCTGCTGACCTATCTGTGCCAGCGTCTGGACCTGCCGCGGGCCTATGTCTTCTGTGCCCATAGTCCGCTGGCCATGGGGTATGTCTTTGGACTGGAAGGAAAGCTGCCGCCGGAGAGCGCGGCGGCCCTGTGCTATCCCAAGTATACGCCCCAGTGGCCGGCGGGGCTGGTGAAAAATACCCCCCTGATCCCGCAGATCCTGCGGCGGGATGCACTGCTCTTCTACCCCTATCACACCATGGAGCCCTTCCTCAAGGTGGTCAAGGAGGCCGCATCGGATCCGGCGGTATTGTCCATTAAGATCACCATCTACCGTCTGGCCTCCACCGCGAAATTGGTCGAATATCTGGCGGCCGCGGCGGAAAACGGCAAGGATGTCACCGTGCTCATGGAGCTGCGGGCCCGATTTGATGAGCAGAACAACATCGCCTGGGCCGAACGCCTGGAGGAGGCCGGGTGCACGGTGCTCTACGGTTTTGAGCGCTTTAAGGTCCACTCCAAGATCTGCCTGATCACCCGGCGGGAGAAGGGCCGCATCCAGTACATTACCCAGGTTGGAACGGGCAATTACAACGAAAAGACCGCCAAGCTCTATACGGACTTCTGCCTGCTGACCGCCAGTCCGGCCATTGGGGCGGATGCAGCGGCCTTTTTCCAGAACATGTCCACCTCCAATCTCCGGGGAGAATATGAGCACCTGCTGGTGGCTCCCTACGGGCTGAAAAACCGCCTGCTGGAGATGATGGATGAGGAGATCGAGAAGGCTCGTCGGGGCAAGGAGGCCCGAATCTTCATCAAAGTCAATTCCGTGACCGACCGGGATCTGATCGACAAGCTGGCCCAGGCCAGTCAGGCAGGAGTGCAGGTCACGATGAATGTGCGGGGCATCTGCTGCCTGCGGCCGGGTGTGCCCGGGCTGACCGACCATATCCGGGTATTCTCGGTGGTGGGGCGCTTTTTGGAGCATCCCCGTATCTATGCCTTCGGCGTGGGAAAGGAGACCAAGCTGTATATCGGCTCGGCCGATCTGATGACCCGCAACACGGAGCGGCGTGTGGAGATCGCCTGTCCGGTCTGGGACCCCGCCATCCGGGAACAGATCCAGCACTATGTGTCCCTCTATTGCGGGGATACCCGTAAGGCCCGCAATCTCCGGCAGGACGGAAGCTATGAGATGGTGCCCGTCCCCGATACAGGGGCGGAACTGGATGTGCAGGCCTATCTCATGGAAGAGGCGGTGCGGGAGAGCGCACAGGCACCAGCTCCGCCGACCAAGGGCACTGGGAAAGGAAAGGGGCTGCTTCGCCGCCTGATGTTCTGGCGCTGAGCAGAGAGCGGGCGGTTTGCCGCCGCAAACAGAGCTCCCATGTGAAACAGAATTGGAAACGGCTGGGCCGAGCAAATGCTCGGCCCAGCCGTTTCTTTAAAGCGAGAAAAGGGAAACATGGGATAGTTTCCATACGGAAACCATCGAATTGTCGCAAAGAGGGTCGTGTGGTGTCGAATATATAAAATCCAAAAACTGGTAAAAATAGCTTGCGTTTGCTGTCTGATTATGGTAAATTACTAATCAACCGGTAAAATGCCCTGGCCAGGCAGAAAGAAAGCACGGATGCTGCTGGAAGAAGGAGTCGACATGGAGAACAAGAAACGTATTCTGATTGCAGATGCGAGCAATGAGTTCCGCAAACTGCTGTGCGATACCATTGGAGGGGAGCCGGACCTGGAGGTGGTAGGAGCCACAGGGGACGGGCAGGAGACGGTGCGGCTGGTCCGGGAGAAGATCCCGGAGGTGCTGGTCATGGACATGGTGCTGCAAAATGAGGATGGGCTGGAAGTATTGCGCAGCCTGCGGGATCTGGAGATCCGGCCCAAAATTCTGATTCTGTCCGGCTTTGTCCGCAGCAATGTGGCAGAGCTGGCGGCGGCTGAGGGGGCGGACTATTATCTCATGAAGCCCTGCAAGATGACGACGCTGCTGGAACGGCTGCGTCAGATGTCGGCCCCCTGTGCCGGAAATGAGGGAGACGGACGGCGGGGCGAGCGGGAGCAGAGCCTGGAGAGCGTGGTCACCGCCATCATCCATGAGATCGGGGTACCGGCCCACATCAAGGGGTACCAGTATCTGCGGGAAGCCATCATCATTGCGGTGGAGGATATGGAGGTCATCAACGCTGTGACCAAGATCCTCTATCCGGAAGTGGCCAAGCGCTTCAATACCACGGCCAGCCGGGTGGAACGGGCCATCCGCCACGCCATCGAGGTGGCCTGGGATCGGGGCGACCTGGAGACACTGCAAAAATATTTTGGTTATACCGTCTCCAATGCGAAGGGAAAACCGACCAACAGCGAGTTTATCGCAATGATTGCCGACCGGCTTCAGCTCCAGAGAAAGGAGCGGTAAAGACCGGTCTGAGGCGAGAATGGGAGCACAGTTACAAGGCGCAAGGGCAGAGCCATATGCAGACAGACACACAGCTTCTGCTCCGATGGACGGAGAAGGAGCACCATAGATATATCACACACGCCGGATCAGCGGGGACTCGTTTCACCTGATCGGGCGTGTGTGCTATTTTGGAGGGAATTATTCCAGCCCCAGACGTTTCATTTTTCGCCAGAGCGTACTGGGATGGATGCCGAGATAACGGGCGGTTTCCTTGCGGTTTCCCTGGTGGAGCAGGAGGATACGCTGAAGCTCTTCCCGCTCGTTGTTTGGGACGGAAGTGGGGAGCGGGGCGGAGGAGGGAGGCGCCGACAGATTGGGCAGAGCGCGCAGGACATCGGCGGCCTCGGCATACTCCCGCTTGCAGAGAATGGAGATGCGCTCACAGAAATTGCGCAATTCCCGCACGTTGCCGGGCCAGTCGTAGGAGGTGAGCAGCTCCATCGCTCCCTTGGTAAACCCTTTGAGGACACAGGCGTGCTTCTCGCGCTCAAAATTCAAAAAATGCTCGGCCAGACAGGGAATGTCCTGTTTGCGCTGGCGCACCGGCGGGAGCTTGAGCTCCAGTACATCCAGGCGGTAGTAGAGGTCCTCCCGGAATGCGCCGGCCTGGACCTCCGCATAGAGGTCCTTGTTGGTGGCGGCAATGATGCGCACGTCAATGGGAATGACGGTGTCGCTGCCCAGACGGATGATTTCCCGCTCCTGCAGGACGCGGAGGAGGCGGCTTTGCAGCTTGGGTGAGATATCCCCGATCTCATCCAGAAAGAGCGTGCCCTTATGGGCGATCTCAAAGAATCCCACCTTGCCGCCCTTGGCCGCGCCGGTAAAAGCACCCTCTACATAGCCGAACAGCTCGCTTTCCAGGATATTGTCCGGAAGGGCGGCGCAGTTGATGGCCACAAAGGGCTTGTTTTTGCGCCGGCTGGCATTGTGGATGGACTGGGCAAAGAGCTCTTTGCCGGTTCCGGTCTCCCCGCGGATCAGGATGTTGGATTCCACCGCGCTGAAGTCCTCCACGTTGTGAATGGTCTCATCCAAAGTCTTTCCCACATGCAGGATGTCGGAAAAGGAGTATTTGGCCACAAAACCCTGTTTGTGCATCCGCTTGCGGATGGCCCGTTCCTCTTCCATGATCTTTTCAATGGTCTGAAGGGTAATGACACAGCTGGTGACCTGTCCTTCCACCTCTACCGGGGCGCAGTTCATGAGAAACTGCTTGTCCCCACAGCGGTAGATCTCGGACAGGATCTTTTTTTCCCCGCGGATCAGAGCCTCGTAGGGCAGTTCCGGAAAAAATTCCTCAATGTGCCGCCCCTTCATGGGGCCCTTCTGCTGATTGAGATGCTCCAGGCAATAGCGGTTTGCCACCTCGATATGTCCCGTCCGATCCACCAGGAGGATGCCCTGGAAGGAGTAATTGATGATATTGTCGGTGGTTTTCCGCTTCTCCTTTTCATAGCGGGAGGCATTGATGATGTTGATGGCGTTGCTGATGGCGGTATCGATACTCTCGCGGCCCGATTCGATCAGGACGGAGGGAATGCCGTACAGGCGGGCGATGTCACAGGTGGAGGAGCCGCCTACCACCGTCTGCGCACCCTCCCGGATGGCAGTGAGGATGGTGTCCTCCAGGTGGGTCTCATCCTGGATGGGATAGGTGCGGATATCCCGGTCCTCGTAGAGGCGGGAGAGCATTTCCGAGCCATAGATCAGGTTGAGGGCACCGATCACAGCGATTCGGGTGCCGGGATAGCTTTTGACACAGTGGTCCACCGCACGGACCACATCGTATCCGCTGGCGGTGAGCTCCGCGCCGGGGATATTCAGACGCTTCATGGTGTGGGCCGTAAAACCGCGGGAGATGATGGCCTCCCCGGTCACATGCTCCAATTGGTTGTTGTAATAGTCGGGAAGGATCTCGTATTGGATCTGATCCCGGTCCGGACGCTCCTGAAAGACCTGTTCAATGAGGGGAATACAGCCCGGATAGGGGGCTAGAAAGGTAATATGATACATAGGAAACTTGCACACTCCTTGAAAAAAGTATATCATAAATGAGGTTGCGATACTACCTAAAATTGCATATATTGCAAAATGCAATGCAATACAAGTGCAATGGAAGCGAGAGACGTGGGAGAATATATGTCTGTCCGGAAAAAAGTTGAAAGAAATATGACGTATGGAACAAAACAATGCTTGCAAAGTGAGGTATATTTTGTTTAATAAAAACAAAATATCCGGGAGAATTGCGGTACAAGACAAGAATGGCATACTGCTTGCTGTAAACAAAGGGCAAACGCATTGCGAAAGCATGCGATAAAGAGAAGCTCTGAGTTGCCAAACGCATTCAGACAACAAAGGAGAGCGAGAGTATGAACATCTTGGGTAACGTACGAATTTTGGGGACGATGAAAAAGTTCCCCGCCGGCGTCATGGTCATTCCCCTGCTGCTGGGATGCCTGGTCAACACCTTTTTCCCCGATATTCTGACCATCGGCGGCTTCACCACCGGCCTGTTCAAGGGCGGGATCCAGACTCTGATCGGTCTGTTCCTGTTCTGCAGCGGCGCCACCATTGACGTGAAGATGGCCGGACGCACCATTTATGTGGGCGTGGTGCTGACCGCCCTCAAGTTCTTTATTGGCTTTGGCCTGGGCCTGCTGCTCAACGCCATGTTCGGCGAGGCCGGTCTGCTGGGCCTGAGCTCCCTGGCTGTGATCGGCGCTGTGACCAACTCCAACGGCGTCATCTACGCCACCCTGGCCAGCGAGTACGGTGAGGAGAGCGACGTGGGCGCCACCTCCATCCTGGCGCTGAACGACGGCCCCTTCTTCACCATGATCGCCCTGGGCGCCGCCGGTATGGGCACCTTCCCCGCCAAGGACATGATCGCCTGCATGGTGCCCATGATCCTGGGCTTTATCGTGGGCAACCTGGACCACGAGTGGCGTAAGATCCTGGCCCCCGGCATGGTCCTTCTGCCCCCCTTCAACGGCTTTACCCTGGGCGCGGGCATGAACCTCTTCAACATTGCCGCCGCCGGCGCTTCCGGCATTGTTCTGGGCCTGCTGACTCTGCTGACCACCGGCCTGCTGTCCTTTATCATTTACAGCCTGCTGCGCCGTCAGCCCGATCCCATGGGCGCCGCCATCGGCACCACCGCCGGCGTGGCCGCGACCACACCTGCGTCCATTGCGGCGGCTGACCCCTCCTTTGAGCCCCAGGTGGAGGGCGCGACCGCTCAGATCGCGGCCAGCGTGGTCATCACCGCTATCCTCTGTCCTCTGATGGTCTCCTTCCTGGCCAAGTGGAGCGACAAATGGTTTGAGAAGCGGGGCAAAAAGCGCCGCGCCCACGTGCCCGGCGCGGACGAGCTGGCTCAGTAAGAACCAGCGGCGATCGACTCTTTCCGGGGCCATCCCGGAGCGTTGAATACTGATGGAACGATAAGGACGGAGAAAACGATGAAACAGATTATTACGGCAAAAACGGTGCTCTCCGGCGCGGAGCTGGAGGAGATCCACAACGGCGCTGTGGTCATCGAGGACGGCAAGATTCTCAAGGTGGTCGCTGAGAGCGCCCTGACTGCGGAAGATAAGGCGGACGCTCAGGTCATTTCCTTTGCGGAGGAGACCGTGATGCCCGGCATGATCGAGTGCCATAACCACCTCTCCATCGATGCCCGCAAGAGCGAGCATCTGGAGATCCTGGGCACTGCCTCCGAGTGCAAGCTGACCCTGCTGGCTCTGGAGGGCCTGCACGACGACCTGATCTCCGGCGTCACCACTGCCCGCTGCATGGGTGACAAGTATGATCTGGATCTCAAGCTGAAAAAGGAGATCGAGGCGGGCAATGTGACCGGTCCCGATCTGCTGACCGCCGGTGTGGGCATGAAGGGCTCCAACGGCAGCGGCTACATCGGCGCGCCCCACTCCGGCGTGGAGGAGTTCCGCCGTACCGCCCGGGCCAACGTGTCCAAGGGCGTGAACGTGCTCAAGATCTTTACGACGCCCGGTCTGTTCTCGGTGAACCAGGGCTTTGTCCCCTCCTTCCTGTCTGCGGAGGAGATCCGCACGGTGGTGGAAGAGGGCGAGCGCCTGCATCTGCCTGTGGCCGCTCACTGCATCGGCGGCAAGGCCCTCCACGACTGCGTGGAGCAGGGTGTGGCGGTCATCGAGCACGCCTACTGTGCCTCCCAGGAGGATATCGAACTGCTCAAGGCGCATCCCGAGTGCTGGGTGGATCTGACCACCGGCATTTACCTGGACCCCGACCGGGAGGCCTACCTCTCTCCCGCCAATGTGGCCAAGGCCCGGGAGGGCCGTGAGATCGTGCGCAAGTGCGTGGGCGATCTGGTCAAGGCCGGCATCCACTTTGCGCTGGGCACCGACGCCAACCACGGCCTGCTGTGGAAGGAAGTGGTCTACGCGGTGGAGCTGGGCGCGGACAAGCGCACTGCCCTCAAGGGTGTCACCTCCAATGCGGCCTATATTTCCCGCGTGGCGGGCAAGAAGGGCGAGCTGAGCGCCGGTGCGGACGCCGACGTGATCGCGGTCCAGGGCAACCCCCTGGAGGATCCCGCCGTGCTGGAGCACGTGTCCTTTGTCATGAAAAAGGGCGTCATTTATAAGGAAAACGGAGTGGCCAACTCCAACTGCCATTCCTTTCAGAAAGCACTGTAAGAGACAGGAGGAAATAGAATATGAGTCAGTTTTCCGGAAAGCCCCTGCTGGCAGTCCCTCTGGGAGATGCTGCGGGCATCGGCCCTGAGATCATTGCCAAGCTGTGCGCCAACGGCTTCCTGATGGAGCACGCCAAGCCCATCCTGGTGGGTGATGAGAGCGTTCTGCGCCGCGGCATGAAGGATACCGGCACTGAGTTTGCCTACACCGTGACCGAGACCATGGAGGCCGCCGTGGAGGAGGCCAAGAAGGAGACTGGTCTGGTGCTCCTCAACACCAAGAGCCTGGACGCCTCCAAGGTGGAGATCGCCGTGGTCTCCGCGGTCAACGGCAAGGAGGAGGCCGACAACCTCTGCATGATCATGGAGTACTGCAAGAAGGGCCTGCTGGAGGGCTTCTGCTTCGGTCCTCTGAACAAGGCGGCCATGAAGAACGGCGGCTATCACTTCGAGAGCGAGCATGAGCTCTTCGCCGAGCGCCTGGGCGTGATGGACAAGCCCCACGGCGAGATGAACGTGCTGGACGGCCTGTGGACCTCCCGCGCCACCAGCCACATCCCCCTGAAGGATGTCAGCGCCCATCTGACCGCTAAGACCGTGGGCGACGCCATCAACCTGGCCTACGAGACCCTGAAGCGCGCCGGCTATGAGGATCCCAAGGTGGCCATCGCTGCCGTCAACCCCCACGGCGGTGACAGCGGCACCTGCGGCCGCGAGGAGATCGACGTGCTGGAGCCCGCCGTGGCCAAGGCCAACGCCGAGGGCAAGAACATCGTCGGCCCCTTCCCCTCCGACACCCTGTTCATCCGTGCGTTCAAGGGTGACTTCAATGCCGTGGTGACCATGTACCATGACCAGGGCCAGATCGCGCTGAAGCTCAAGGGCTTTGAGCGTGGCGTCACCGTGGCGGCCGGCCAGCCCTTTGCCATCACCACCCCCGCCCATGGCACCGCTTACGACATTGCCGGCACCGGCAAGTGCACCACCTCTGCCTTTGAGACCGCATACAAGCTGTGCGCCAAGATGGCAGTGACCGACCGGACCTATTTCAACCGGTAATCCCTATGCGTACATAGTTCCAGGATAGATTCCCTTTCCATAACTGGAGCTGTTGCGATAAACCTTCTAGCCTGTACGGGAGTCCATTTGGACTCCCGTACAGGCTTTTTATCGCCATGAACATGGGAAAGATAGCGGTATATGAAAAATTGCATAAAGAGAGGGGAAAAGAGAGGCTGCAATCTTGGTTTGACAACGGGAGGGGAGCGACGTACACTTAACACCTGGAAATCCTACATCTGGGGGTGCAGATCCATTGAAAATTATCTATCAGATCGCCATCATTTTTTCCATCTGCTGGGTCAGTCAGGTGGTAGAGGCACTTTTGCCCTTTGCCTTCCCGGCCAGTGTGATCGGAATGATTTTGTTGTTTCTCCTGCTGGCAACGGGAGTGCTGCGCATGGAGCATATCCGGGAAAAGTCGGACTTTCTGCTCTCCAACATGGCCTTTTTCTTTATCCCGGCCGGAGTGAGCGTCATGAACTATTTTGATGTGCTCAAAAGCAGCTTGATTCCGCTGGTCCTGATCTGCCTTGTGACCACAGTCATCACCTTTGCCGCCACGGCATACAGCATCAAGCTGACGGTCTATCTGATGAATCGGAGGAAACGTAATCATGGCTGAGCTATTTGAATCCCCGTTTTTTGGCATTGCCCTGAGTGTGATCGCCTTTTGGATCGGCATCCGGATCCAGAAAAAGACCGGGCTGGTGGCCTGCAATCCCCTCATCATCGCGATTGTGCTCATTGTGGGGGTGCTGCTGGTGTTCCGCATCCCCTATGAGGCCTATAACCAGGGGGGAGCACTCATCAATCTCTTCCTGGCGCCTGCCACGGCCTGTCTGGCCGTCTCCATCTACACAAAGGTGGAGCTGCTGAAGCAGAATTGGCTTCCCATTCTGGTGGGATGCGCGGTGGGGTCTCTGACCTCCATGGGGAGCGTATATGCCCTGTGCCGTCTCTTTCGGCTGGACGAGAGTTTGACGGCCGCGCTGATGCCCAAGTCGGTGACCACGCCCATCGCGGTGAGCATCGCGGGCAGTCATGGGGGTATCACCTCCATCACAGTGGTGGCGGTGATTCTGACCGGAATCCTGGGAAGCATCCTGGCCCCCACCCTGATCCGGGTCTTCCGGGTGCGGGACCCCCTGACGGCGGGCCTTGCCATCGGCGCCTGCTCCCATGCGGTAGGGACCTCCAAAGCCCTGGAGCTGGGGGAGACCGAGGGAGCCATGAGCGGCCTTGCCATCGGCGCGTGCGGTATTTTGACCGTACTGTTCTCCATGTTTTTGATGTGATAGGATAAAAGCACGTGTTCCGGACCATCCATCCGGGCACGTGCTTTTCTTTTTTTCCCAAAGCGGTTACAAAAGCACGAGGTGACGTGTTTTATAGGTGAACGCGTTCAGAACCGAGGGAAGGGAAGTGAGTGAATGAAAGCGTGTCCCGACGAGGCGGAGCGGCTGGTGGAGACCTATTCCGATCTGATCCTGCGGCTCTCCTTGAGCTGGGTGCGTTCCAGCCACGACGCGCAGGACATCTGCCAGACGGTCCTCCTCAAGCGGCTGGAGTACACCGGCACCTTTCCGGCTCCGGAGGCGGAACGGGCCTGGATCGTGCGTGTGACCATCAACACCTGCAAAAATCTGCGCCGTAGCTTTTGGAGAAGAAATGTGGTGGGGATGGAGTGCGTAGCCGACCCCGTTGCACCCGAGCCGGAGCCGGATGGGCTCCTGGAGGAACTGCGGCATTTGCCGGACCGGGACCGGGAGGTACTGCTGCTGCGCTATTACATGGGCTATGATGCACAGGAGATCGCCGCGCTGCTGGGGATCGGAACGGATGCGGTGCGGATGCGCCTTTCCCGGGCGAGGCGGCTGAAGCAGAAACTGGAGGAGGACGGCTATGAACCATCTGCGCAGTGAATTGGAGCGATATGCCTTTTCGGAAGAAGAAAAAGAGCAGCTCAAGGAGCGGCTGGGGACCGGTATGGAAAACCGGAAAAAGGGGCGCCCCCGGAATATCCAGCGTGGGATCGTAGCCCTTGTGGCGGTCTGCTCTCTGTTGGTGGGAGCGGCGGGGGCGGTCTCGCTGGTCCAGGTATCGCCGCAGTTCCGGGCCTTTTTTGGAACCGAGACCGCGGAGCAGGCCAAACAGGTCGCCCCGCGGTCCATCCATCAGGTCTATGAGGACCCCAACGGTACCGGCGTTACGCTGACCGTGGAAGAGGTGCTCATGGATGAGCAGACCCTGTATGTCTTTCTGGAGCTGGCCGCGCCGGAGGGAATAGGCCTGCCTGCGCTCCCGGAGCAGGGGCAAAGGGCAGACTACTGGCTGCCGGTGGAGTGGGGGTTCTATGCGGATGAGGCCCACACCCAATATGTCGACCAGTGGAGCGCGGTGAGCGGGGGATGCCGCTCCCTCCCGGATGCGGATCCCCTGGACAACCGCCTTCCATTGGTGTGCACCATCACACGGTCCGGAGGGACGTTTACGCCGGAGGCAAACTATCTTTGCCTGACGACCGGAGGAAATGGAGACAGCGTCGAAGACAGCCTGAGGGGGTACAACACGTCCGAGGGCGGATGGACAGATGAGATACTGTCCGGGTTCCACTTTGATCTCACCATCCCGCTGGAGGGAAGCCGGATCGAGAGCCATGTTTTTACCGGGCGCTCCATGGTCAACCTGGGGGGCGTGTGTCCGGTCCTGCTGGAAAACCTGACGCTGTCGCCCCTATCCATGACCATGGATCTGATCCTGCCGGACGATGAGGGGTATTTGGCACAGCTGGATGCCCAGAGAGAGCAGGAGACCGACTGGGGGATCTATGCCAGACTGTGGGACGGGACCCGAGTCGCTGGTCATTTTGACCCGAACTATACCATTCAAATTTATCGGGACGAGAACAGCCAGGAGAAGAACACGCTCCTGGCCGTCCATCCTACCCGTGTCTTTTGGGAGAGTCCCATCGATCCGCTGGAAGTCGCCGATCTTGTGTTCGTGGGGGACAATGACCCGCCGGAGGAGCGGGCGGACGGAGGCGTGGGACATATGGTGTACTTCCGATTTGAACCGGACCGGTTCCAGAATACCGCCTACTGGACGGCGAGAGAAGAACGGCAGGGCGCGGTGCAGGAGCAGAAGAATGGAGCCACCGCAGTGTCCCAGGTCTCGTCTGCGCCATGAGGGGGGCGGCACATTGCCTTTTGCTGTGGGATGTGATATGATACCCTGCGAACGATTCCGTACCCCAAGGAGGAAGAGAAACGCATGGTAATCGACTATCAGACCCAGGGCGTCTGCTCTCAGCGGATGCTCATTGATGTGGAGGACGGCGTGGTCCGTTCCCTTCAGGTGCTGGGAGGCTGCAACGGCAATCTGCAGGGGATTTCCAGCCTGGTGGCTGGGATGAAGGTGGAGGAGGTCATCGACCGCCTCTCCGGCATCCGGTGCGGCGGGAAACTCACATCCTGCCCGGATCAGCTGGCCCGTGCCCTGCGCCAGGCCACGGCAAAGGCGTAATCGGAAGACAAAAAACGCACCCTGGAGGGTGCGTTTTTTGTCTCAGAGAAAGAGCGAGATGGAGGCGGGACGGGCATATCCCAGCTCCAGCTCCTCCTTATGGTAGAGGTAGCCCGGATCGTCATAATAGCGGGCCTGCCGGGGACAGCCCTTGATGCAGGCGCCGCATTTGATGCAGATGCCGGTATAGGAGCGCACATCCCGGGGATCGATGGAGCCCATGGGACAGAGTTTGGCGCACAGCCCACACTGGTCGCACTGCGCGCCCACCTTGGAGCGCACCTTACGGATGTCGATGGGTGCACCGGAGCGGTCCCGGGGCTGGTAGTAGGGGCCGATGGGGGTCCGGCCCGCCACGGCTACCGGCTCCTCCACCGGGCCTGCACGGAGCTTGTCGGCCGCCCGGCGGGCAAAGGCGCGGGCGGTGTCCAGGTCAGCCTGGTCTGGTCGGCCGGCCGCCAGGGTGGTGGAAAAGGCGTGCTCCCCGACGAAAGCGGCCGCCGCAAAGGGGCGGAAGCCCCGCCGGATGAGCAGGTCTCGCAGCTCGATGAGGGCATCGTCAAAATTCCGGTTGCCGAAGAGAACCAGAGGCAGGGCCAGGGCGCCCGCCCCCTCCCAGGTCTCCAGATAGGGGAGCAGGACGTTGGGCAGCCGTCCGGCATAGACCGGGAGGCCCGCCACTACGAGATCCCCTGCCTGGACGGGCGGCGGTGCAGTGCGGGCGGCGGGGAGGGTGAAATCATACTCCTCCAGAGGGGCGGAGAGCTCCTCCGCCAGGGTACGGGCCAGGGTGAGGGCGACGGTCCGGGTGGTGCCGGTGGCGCTGAAATAGACGGCACGGACTGTGCCGATGGGATGCTCTTCCATAGCGGCTCCTCCTTTCCGGTGATTAACACCAGTGTACTACGCCGGCAAAAGTGGGTCAAGAGGAGAAAACCGGGACTTTCTCTTGACATTTTGCGGGGGATTTCATATACTAAAAGGCGTTATCAAGACAAAAGCGACGATGGGAAGGAGTACCCGTTGTTCCGGATGCAGAGAGAAGCCGTTTTGGTGCGAGGCTTCCGAGGAGCGCGGGGAAGGTCGTCCCGGAGTCTGCCGCAGAATGGAGTAAGCGGCGGCGGTCCCTCCCGTTATCGAGGAAATGAGTGTCCCATACGGGAAATTCAGGTGGTACCACGGACTTCGTTCGCCCTGAGCCATTGGCTCAGGGCGTTTTTTCTTGTAAAAGGAGAGACGCGGTATGGAAATCAAGATCCGAACACACTATGATAGGGATGCGCTGACCGCGATGGCCCGGGGCCTGCGTAAGACGGTGCGCCGCAAGAAGAGCCGCCGCAGCCGGATTGTGGGTGTGGTGCTGATGGTCCTGGCCTTTCTGTTTGGGGCAGGAGATCTGATCCTCAATCCCGGATGGAAGGCATGGCTGGACCTGGGGGTGGCCGTGGTGCTGCTGCTCATCCTCCTTACAGAGGACCGAGTCAATGGCTTTTTGGCCGGACGTAAGGTTCTGCCTGGCGCACGGGATACCGAGACTGTCTTTACCGAGTACGACTATACGACCACCATCCAAAATGCCGAGACCCGCTGGAGCTATGAGAGCATCCGGGCCATCGCCGAGGGGGAGAATTTTATTGTTCTGGCCCTCAGCGACCGCCACGCCCAGGTCTTTGACAAGAGGGGCATCACCGCCGGCACGCCGGAGGAGCTGCGCACCCTTCTGCGGGACAAGACGGGCCTTCCCGTCACCAAAATGTAAGTTCACACAAGAACAGGAGTGTTTTCAGTATGAAGAAAGAACTTCCCAAGGTCTATGAACCCCAGGAGGTGGAGAGCCGCGTCTATGAGATGTGGGAGAAAAACGGCTGCTTCAAGGGCCATCGGGATCCCGACAAGAAGCCCTTCACCATTGTCATGCCGCCCCCCAACGTCACCGGCCAGCTCCACATGGGTCACGCCATGGACTCCACCCTCCAGGATATCCTGATCCGCTTCAAGCGGATGCAGGGCTATGCCGCTCTGTGGGTCCCCGGCACCGACCACGCCGGCATCGCCACCCAGATCAAGGTGGAGGAGGAGCTGCGCAAGAACGAGGGCCTGAGCCGTTATGACCTGGGCCGGGAGAAGTTCCTGGAGCGGGTGTGGGACTGGAAGAACAAGTACGGCAACCGCATCGTGGAGCAGCAGAAGAAGCTGGGCGCCTCCTGCGACTGGGACCGGGCCCGCTTCACCATGGATGAGGGCCTGTCCAAGGCCGTCCGCCATGTGTTTGTCTCCCTCTACAAGAAGGGCCTCATCTACAAGGGCTCCCGCATCATCAACTGGTGCCCCAACTGCGTCACTGCTCTCTCCGACGCCGAGGTAGAGTACCAGGATAAGCCGGGCTCCTTCTGGCACATCCGCTACCCCATCCAGGGGGAGGAGGGCCGCTATGTCATCGTGGCCACCACCCGGCCCGAGACCATGCTGGGCGACACCGGCGTGGCCGTCAACCCCAACGACGAGCGCTACAAGGACATCGTGGGCAAGAAGTGCATCCTGCCCCTGGTGGGCCGGGAGATGCCCATTGTGGCCGACGAGTATGTGGACATGGAGTTCGGCACCGGCTGCGTGAAGATGACCCCCGCCCATGACCCCAACGACTTCGAGGTCGGCCTGCGGCAGAACCTGGAGACCATCCGGGTGCTGGACGACAACGGCAAGGTGGTGGAGGGCTACGGCCGTTACTCCGGCATGGACCGCTATGAGGCCCGCAAGGCCATCGTCCATGACCTGGAGGAGGGCGGCTGGCTGGTGAAGGTGGAGCCCCACCAGCACAACGTGGGCACCTGCTACCGCTGCCACAGCGACGTGGAGCCCCTGATCTCCGCCCAGTGGTTCGTGAAGATGGAGCCTCTGGCCAAGGAGGCCCTGCGGGTGGTCAACGACGGAGAGGTCAAGTTTGTCCCCGACCGCTTCTCCAAGACCTACACCAACTGGATGGAGAACGTCCATGACTGGTGCATCTCCCGCCAGCTGTGGTGGGGCCACCAGATCCCCGCCTGGACCTGTCAGGAGTGCGGCCATATCACCGTGTCCGAGGAGGACCCCACCGAGTGCGAGCACTGCCACTCCAAGAACATCAAGCAGGAGGAGGACGTGCTGGACACCTGGTTCTCCTCCGCCCTGTGGCCCTTCTCCACCCTGGGCTGGCCCGACGAGAACAGCGAGGACTTCAAGTATTTCTTCCCCACCGACGTGCTGGTCACCGGCTACGACATCATCTTCTTCTGGGTGGCCCGGATGATCTTCTCGGCCTGTGAGCATACCGGGAAGCCCCCCTTCCACACCGTATTCATCCACGGCCTGGTCCGGGACGACAAGGGCCGCAAGATGTCCAAGTCCCTGGGCAACGGTATCGATCCCCTGGAGATGGCCAACCAGTACGGCGCCGATGCCCTGCGCTTCAACCTGGTCACCGGCAACTCCCCCGGAAACGACATGCGCTTCTACACCGAGCGGTGTGAGGCCATGCGCAACTTTGCCAACAAGATCTGGAACGCCAGCCGCTTCCTGATGATGAACCTGACCATTGAGGAGTGCCGCCTGCCCGAGCACCTGGAGATGGAGGACAAATGGATCCTCTCCAAGCTCAACAGCGTCATCCCCGAGGTCACCGAGAACATGGAGAAGTTCGAGCTGGGCGTGGCAGCCCAGAAGGTCTATGACTTTATCTGGGACTCCTACTGCGACTGGTATATCGAGCTGACCAAGGCCCGCCTCCAGGGCGAGGACGAGGAGGCCAAGCGCAACGCCCAGCAGGTGCTGTGCTATGTGCTCACCGAGACCCTCAAGCTCCTGCACCCCTTCATGCCCTATATCACCGAGGAGATCTGGCAGGCGCTGCCCCACCAGGGCGACTATCTGATGCTCCAGCAGTGGCCGGAGTACCATGCCGAGCTCTCCTTCCCCCAGGAGGAGAAGGCCATGGAGCTCATCATGGACGCCATCCGCGCCGTGCGTACCCGCCGCGCCGAGATGAACGTGCCCCCCTCCAAGAAGGCTCATCTGACCGTGGCCACCCAGGAGCAGGCTGTCTTTGAGGCGGGAATCCCCTTCCTCAAGCGCCTGGCCTCCGCCAGCGAGGTGGAAGTGGTGCCCGCCGCCGAGGCCCGGCAGGAGGCCGGACAGGTGGTCATCGCCACCCATGTGGCTCAGATCTCCATCCCCCTGGGTGAGCTGGTGGATCTGGAGAAGGAGAAGGCCCGGGTCCAGAAGGAGCTGGACAAGAATCGCAAGATGCTCTCCGGTCTGGAGGGCAAGCTCCAGAACCCCGGCTTTGTGAGCAAGGCCCCCGCCAACGTGGTGGAGGCCGAGCGGGAGCGGGCTGAAAAGCTGCGCGCCCTGATCGAAAAGCTGGAGGAGCAGCTCCAGAGCATGTAAGAAAAGAGAACAGGCCCCGCCGCGGTTATCCGCGGCGGGGCTTGTTGCTTCAGAAGAGAGAATCTGGATTCAGACCGAACGGGCCTGGTCGGCCGATTGCCCGGAAGCCCAGGAAAACCGCCTGTGGATCCGACGCTTCTGGAAATACATCTGCCGGTCACTCTCGGTCAGCAGACCGTGAAGGTTTTCCAGTGCGTCCGCAGTGCCCCATGTCCAACCCAGAGCGGCATCCAAGCCAGCGTGGGAGAGCTGGCTGCGCAGATGCTCCACAAACCGCTTGGACTGATCCTGCGAGAGATCGGCTCCGATCAGGACAAATTCGTCGCCCCCCACCCGGAAGGCATGCACATTGGAGGGGCAGGCGTGGCGCAGGCACTGTGCCATCTGACGGAGCAGATGGTCCCCCGCCACATGACCCTGTAAGTCATTGATTTCCTTGAGCCCGTTGAGATCCAGCGTGACGGCGCAGACCGGCCGCCCGGACCCGGACAGCGCGGAGAGCAGGTTGCGCAGAGAACGACGGTTGGGAAGACCGGTGAGCACATCGGTCAGCGCCTGGGTCCGGTAATCATCCTGCTGGGCCAGCACCATCTGCAAGCGCAGGCATTCCAGATGCAGATGGTACAGCCGCCTCAGGACCAGCAGAAGGATCAGGAAAAAGAGGAGGGATAAGAGCACAAGAAGACAGATCAGAAGCTTCATATGGATACCCTTTCTTCCGGGGAGGCATGACAAAGAGAGGCAGGGCCGGAACCTGCCAAAGGGAATGGATGTGGCGGAAGGGGATAAGTGCGGATGATTTGAACCTATCATGCCACAAAATTGCGGATGTGAATAGTAACGATACACATAGTAACGAGAGATATGGATATGTTAGAAAGAGGGGGATGCCTGTAGTATAGTTTGGGGGGATGCTATGGAGGAGCGAAGTGTGACGTGGGTCAGAGCATACGGGCGGGTGGAACTGTGTTTGCGGGAGCGGATGGAGGAGCGGGGGCTGACCCGCAATCATCTGGCCCGTCTGGTCAATACCCGCTATGAAGTCATCGACAAATGGTATAAAAATGAAGTGGAGAAGATCGACGCGGATATTCTGGCAAGGCTGTGCTTCGTGTTGGACTGCAAGGTGGAAGAACTGTTGGTCTATCGCCAGAATTGACTTTTCGTGCTCTCTTCGACGAATTCCGGCGGCGGAATGAGATATAATCGCTGTATACCAAAAATTGGTATACAGCATTTTTTATGGCAAGGAGGCGCGGGCCTCCCGGGGAGGGACAAGCTATGGCAGTAATCTGTACGGGCGAAGGCCGCGTACTGACGGTGAACGTGACCGGGGAGGTGGACCACCACCATGCCAGGACCATCATGACCGAGATGGAGCAGGCGGTGGGAGCCGCCCTGCCCCGTCAACTGATCCTGGATCTGTCCGGAGTGACCTTTATGGATAGCTCCGGCATTGCGGTTTTGCTGCGCGCCTATCGCCGGGCGTCGGAGATCGGCGCGGCGGTGCGGGTGACAGGGGTGCCGGAGCAGGCGTGGAAGGTACTCAAAACCGCCGGACTGGAGCGCCTGATGACCTTTGAATCAGAGACGGGCGGGAAAAATCCCCGCCCCGGGAGGGATACATATGAGACAAAAACCGGTAAATGAGGTCGTAATGACCTTCCTCAGCCGCTCGGCCAACGAGGGCTTTGCCCGTACGGCTGCGGCCTGTTTTGTGGCCCAGCTGGATCCCACGCTGGATGAGGTGAATGATGTCAAGACCGCTGTCAGCGAGGCGGTCACCAACGCCATTGTGCATGCCTACCCGCAGACACTGGGAAAGATCACACTGCGCCTGCGCCTGTTTGGAGATCAGACGGTGGAGATCCTGGTGAAGGACAATGGCGTCGGCATTGAGGATGTGGACCGGGCCAGAGAGCCTCTCTACACCACCGGAAATGAAGAGCGCTCCGGCATGGGCTTTACCATTATGGAGAGCTTTATGGACCGGGTACGGGTGCGCTCCACCCCGGGGAAAGGAACAACGGTGGTGCTCTCAAAGCAGATTGCGCGCCGCGTGGGCCTGCCGGTATGAGTGTGGCCGATACCCCTGAACTGCTGGAGGAGGCAAGGAGGGGGGATAACGACGCCTGTGCCCGCATCCTGGAGGGAAATGCCGGATTGATCTGGGGGATCGTGCGCCGCTATTACGGGCGGGGCGTGGACCCGGAGGACCTATACCAACTGGGGTGCCTGGGATTTTTAAAGGCGGTGCGGGGATTTGACCCGGCCTTTGGCTGCCAGTTCTCCACCTATGCCGTGCCAAAGATCACCGGAGAGATCCGGCGTTTTCTCCGGGATGACGGGACCCTCAAGGTCAGCCGTGGACTCAAGGAGCGGGGAGGAAGCGTCCGCCAGGCCCGGGACAGGCTCTCGGCTGCCCTGGGGCGGGAGCCCACCCTCTCTGAGCTGGCGGAGGAGACCGGACTGGAGCCGGAAGAGATCGCCGCCGCAGAAGAGGCCAATCAGCCGGTGGCCTCCCTCCAGATGGAGACGGGAGACGGCCTGACGCTGGAGAGCCTGGTGGGGGGCGCGGGATTTGAAGAGGAGGTGGTGGAGCGCGAGACGCTGCGGGAAGCCATCCGCTGCCTGCCCGAGCGGGAACGGAAGGTGATCCTTCTGCGCTATTTTCGCTCCTTCACCCAGGACCGTACCGCCCAGGTGCTCGGGGTGTCCCAGGTCCAGGTCTCCCGGATCGAAAAGAGAGCGGTGGAACAGCTGCGGCGGGCGATGACAGACGGCCAGAGCTGAAATGAAGTCCGTCTGTGGACGGCGGACAGTCCAGAGTGGTGCAGGATGAAGCCATTATACCCAGTCTGAAAAGTGGAGTCAAGTATTTCAGGATTTATTCCAGCTATCGTGTCCATGAATTCGATACAATGGTCAAAGATAACAGGAATAAGGGGGGATGGATGTGTACCTGCCTGAAATAGGAGCCAAGATCAAACATCTGCGCGGACAGCGTGGAATGTCACAGATTGCACTGGCAAAACAGCTGGGTGTTTCCAAATCTGTCGTGAGTTCTTATGAAAACAGTGTGCATTTACCTCCGTATGACGTGTTGATCCGCATGGCGCGGATCTTCGGAGTCAGCACGGATTACCTTTTGGGGGCATCCGGAAAGCGCACGATCAATGTGGACGGATTGACGGATACACAGATCGAGGCAATTGCGCTCATCGTCAACGAGTTGCGGACCACGCACGCAAAAGAGAGGACGTCCCCTGTCTAGCAGAGGACGGATATCAAAATAAAAAGGCCCGTCCCCACGGATTTAAGTGGGGACGGGCCTTTGCTCAGCGCCGTCTGCGGCCGGAATAACGGGAAGAACCACGGCCGCCCCGGGCACGGCTTCCGCCGTAACGGGAACGCTTGCGGCCGGTAATCAGATGACGGAGGAAGAGGAAGACCAGCAGTACAGCCAGCACGACCAGGACGATGCGGACCCAGAGCTGGTCAAAGAATTTCTGGATCCGATCCAGCCGGTAGAGGAGCTCGGAGCGCTCCACAGAGCTGTTGGCCACCAGATCCACTTTACCGTACTCCTGACCATTGTAGGTGAGGGTCACGGTACCCAGGACCTGACCTTCCTCAACGGGGGCCTCCACACTCTCGGGCAGGTCCAGCTCACGCTGGAAGGCGGCGGGATCAATGTCGTTGGGCAGAGTGGCCGACAGGGAACCGGCAGGCCGGACGGTCACATAATCAGTCTTGGAGAGAGTGACCGACACCTCGGGAAAGTCCAGACTGCTGCCATCCAGAATGGTCTGGCGGGAGAAGTTGTTGAAACCAAACTCCAGCAGACGCTTGCTCTCGGTAAAATAGTTGACGTCCTTGTTCTCGGTATAGTTGGCCGCACCCATCACCACAGCGATGAGGTTGCGGTCATTTTTGGTGGCGGAGGAGACCAGACAGTGTCCCGCCTCCGGGGTAGAGCCGGTCTTGATGCCGGTGGCATACTCATACCAGTAATCCCGCACCCGCCAGGTGGAGACCAGGCCGTTGGTGGAGTGGAGGGTACGGGCTTTGCTGAGGTTGGTGGCGGGGATCTTGTAGTCTACCGAGCTGACCAGTTCCCGGAAGGTGGGGTCCTTCATAGCCTCGTGGGCCATGAGGTAGATGTCGTAGGCAGAGGTGTAATGGTCGGGATCATGATAGCCGTGGGGGTTGGCAAAATGGGTGTCGTTCATGCCCAGTTCCTGTGCGCGCTGGTTCATCAGATCCACAAACTTCTCCACATCCCCGGCCACCAGCTGTGCCATGGCATTGCAGGCCTCGTTGGCGGAGGGGATGAGGGCGGCGCCCAGCAGATCGTGGATGGTGAGCTGCTCTCCCGCCTTGATGCCGGCGGTGGAGCCGTCGGCGCCAATGCCGTAATTGACCTGGTCACCGACAGTGACCACCTCATCCAGCTGATGTTCGCCCCGGGCGATGGATTCCAGGGTGAGCAGGCAGGTCATCACCTTGGTGATGGAAGCGGGGTAAACCTTGCCGTGGGCGTTCTGCTCATAGAGCACCTCGCCCGTGTCATCGTCCACCAGCAGCGCGGCGGTGCCTTCGATGTGCATGGAGGCGAGGAGTGCACTCTGCTGCTGGGGAACGGAGGAGGGGGCGGCGGAAGGAGCGGGTGTCTGGACCGGCTGGGTCTCCGTGGCCCCGGCGGAGAGCGGAAATACCAGACCGGCCAACAGACCGGCCAGCAGGAGGAAGGATGCGAGACGATTTTTTTTCATAGGAAACTCCTTGCAATTGTGATATACTCAATAAATGTATATAAGAACATCCGGCACCAGAGATGGGGCCGAACGAAATGAGATTATGTAACCATCATTATAGCAAAAAAGTGTCGCACACGCAACGGAAAGGAGCCAAAAGAACCATGCGGATTTCGCGTCTGGAGGGGGCGGTGCTGTTTCTGACCGCCGTCTTTCTGGCCTTTTCTGCGGGGTGGCTGGCAAGGGGCGCGCTCGACGCGCCGCCGGTACGGGTCGAGGTGGAACGGAGCAGCGCGGCGGTGGTAACCATTCCAACCGCTGCGCAGGAGCAGGAAGTGCCCAGCACGGCTCCGACAGTCGGGACAGAGGCGCCAAGTGCCGCTCCAACGGCGGAGCCGGAAGAAGAGGCACCGGAAACGGCGTCCGGGAAGATCAACATCAATACCGCCACCGCAGAGGAACTGGAGACCCTTCCGGGCATTGGGGAGAAGCGGGCCCAGGCCATTGTGGAGGACCGTCAGAACAACGGACCCTTTCGCACCGTTGAGGAGCTGACCCGGGTCAAGGGGATCGGCGAGGGGATTCTGGCGGGGCTGATCGATGGGATTACGGTATGAAGGAGGGAAACAACTTGAAAATACTGGTAGTCGATGACGAAAAGGTACTGGTCAAAGGAATGAAATTCAACCTCCAGAGCGAGGGTTATCAGGTTGAGACCGCCTATGACGGCGAGAGTGCGGTAGAGCTGGCCCGGGGAGGGGCCTTTGACCTGATTATTTTGGACCTGATGATGCCCAAGATCGACGGGCTTCAGGCCTGTATGCGGATTCGGGAGTTTTCCAATGTCCCCATCATTATGCTGACAGCCCGCAGCGAGGACGCCGACAAGATCATGGGGTTTGAATGCGGAGCAGACGACTACATCACCAAGCCCTTCAATATCCTGGAGCTGAAGGCACGGGTGCGGGCCCTGCTGCGCCGGGCGGGCATGACGGCCCAGAAGGAGCGGGGAAGCCGTCTCTTTGCGGGGCACATCACTCTGGACCCCGACGAGCGTTCGGTCTGGAAGGGAAAAGAGTCTGTGGAGCTCACGGCGAAAGAGTTTGATCTGATGGAGCTGCTGATGCGCAACCCGGGTCGGGTATACAGCCGGGAGAGTCTGCTCAATGTGGTCTGGGGCTATGAGTATGCCGGGGATTACCGTACCGTGGATGTCCATGTCCGGCGCTTGCGGGAAAAGCTGGAGATGGACCCGGCGCACCCGGCCTACATCCTCACCAAGTGGGGCGTGGGCTACTACCTGAAGAACAGCTGATCCGGCCCGGCAGAGAGAATGCGGCGTTTGGGAAAGGAGGCAGGCGCAGATGGAGCGGCCCTGGCAGAGCGGAAGACGAGTGCCCTTCTGGCGCTCCCTCCAAAGTAAATTTATTCTCAGCTACGGGGCCATCATTGCCGCGCTGCTGATCTTTTTGAATATTTATCCCATTTTGATCTCGCAAAATCTGGTTTTTCAGTCCAAGCAGGACTCCCTCTGGCGGCAGGCGGATATCATCACCTCCACGCTGGCGGGCGGCGAGGGACTGACCGCTGAGGGCGTGGAGGCCAACCTCACGAAGCTGGGCGTCACCGGCGTAGACCGGGTGATGGTGACTGACCCGGCGGGCAAGGTGCTCTACGACACCAGTGAGGTGGACAATGCCATGGACCACTATGCCCTTTTATGGGAAGTGGTCAGCGCCTTAAAGGGAAACGATGTGTTCCGGTCGGAATATCGGGACGGGGCTTTCCGCACCCGGGCGGCCGCCCCCATCCTCTACCGGGGGATGACCCAGGGGGCCGTCTATCTCTACGAGTACGATAAAGAGCAGGCCGAGATGCTGCTGGACTTTCAGAGCAATCTGCGCAATATCTCCCTGGTGGTATGCGCCGCCGGCCTGGGATTCAGCATTCTGTTCTCCACTGCGGTGACCCGGCGGATCGCCGCGCTTCTGAGCGGTATCCACACCGTGCGGGAGGGCGAGTACAGCCATCGGGTCACCATTGGCGGTGGGGATGAGCTCACGCGGCTGGCCGATGAATTCAATGAGCTGACCGGGCGGCTTCAGACCACGGAGGAGGTCCGCCGGCGCTTTGTCTCGGATGCCTCCCACGAGCTCAAGACCCCCCTGGCCTCCATCCGTCTGCTGACCGACTCCATCCTTCAGAACGATGGGATGGATGAGGAGACAGTGCGGGAATTTGTCACCGACATTGGAAATGAGGCCGAGCGGCTGACCCGTATCACGGAAAAGCTGCTCACGCTGACCCGAATGGATACCGCGCCCCCCAGAGCGGTGGGGCCGGTGGATGTGAAACAGGTGCTGCTCCGGGTGGAGCATATGCTCCTGCCCCTGGCCGGGGCGGTGAATGTATCGCTGCACATGGATCTGATCGAGGGCTGCACCGTCCTGGCCACAGAGGACGACCTCTATCAGATCGCCTTTAACCTCATGGAAAACGCCGTCAAGTATAACCTGCCGGGCGGAAGTGTCTTTGTCTGTTTGCAGCTGCGCCGGGGAAAGCGCCCGGGGGACGGCGACTGGGTGGTCCTGCGGGTGGAGGACACGGGAGTGGGCATCCCAGAGGAAGACCTGCCCAAGATTTTTGATCGCTTTTACCGAGTGGATAAGGCGCGCTCCCGGGCGGCCGGCGGAACCGGTCTGGGGCTGTCCATCGTGCGGGATACCGTGCTTCAGAACGGCGGCACGGTGGAGGCACGCCGGCGGGAGCCGGAGGGCACCTGCTTTGAGGTGTGCTTTCCTCGCTGGCACGGAGAAGAGGAGGGAGCGGAATGAGAAAACGAATGCTGCCTCTCGTGCTGGCACTTCTGACTCTGGCCGGCTGCGGCATGGGCAAGAGCCAGGGCAAAGACACAGAGCATCCATATGAGATCTATTTTGTGGCCGAGAATGACGAGAGCGGGGCGGCAGTAGGGGGCGAGTTTTGGCACGCCCAGGGCAAGGAGCCGCTGATCCAGGAATTGCTGGCCCGTCTTCTGGCGGGACCTGAGACCATGGAGCTGACCTCCCCCTTCCCCAAGGGACTGGAGGTACGGAGCTGGGAGCTGAACGATGGGAAGCTGGATCTGGATTTCTCCGAGGCCTATGAGGGGCTCTCCGGCATTGATCTGACCCTGGCCAATTACTGCCTGGCGCTGACCCTCTGTCAGGTGGAGGGGGTGGATTCCATCCATGTGACCATTGAGGGAGAGCAGAATCCGCTGACCACCGGGGAGAATCTGCGCCCTGAGGATGTCATCCTTCTGGGGACGGAGGGAGAGCCCATGGAAATGACGGCCACCCTCTGGTTCCCCCGGGCCGATGGGACCGGATTGGGCGTGGAATACCGGCGGCTGCTGCTCACCGAGGAGGACACGCTGAGCGCGGTGGTGATGGAGGCGCTGATCCAGGGCCCCAGCTATGACACGATGACCCCCGTACTTCCGGCTGAGACAGAGCTGCTGGGCGTGATCGTAGAGGATGGGGTCTGCTATGTGAACCTCCCCGCCGATGTGCTGGAGACGCTGGCACAGGATGAGGAGCAGCTGCGCCTGACGGTATACGCCATTGTGAACACCATGGCGGGCAATGTGGATACGGTGCGTACCGTCCAGCTGCGGGCAGACGGACAGCCGGCGCAGCTGCCCAACGGGCTTAATCAGGCCCTTAAGCCGGATCTGTCTCTGGAAAAATAGTTGACAAATTCAATACGCTAGCGTACTATATAAAACAACTTTGCGCCAGCCAACCGCGCCATAGAAAGGAAGACCCAATATGAGCCAGCAGCGTCCCAATACCCAGTGCATCCATGCGGGATACCGCCCCGGAAACGGAGAACCCCGCAATATCCCCATCATTCAGTCCACTACCTTCCGCTATGAGACGGGCGAGGCTATGGGAAAGCTGTTTGATCTGGAGGCCAGCGGGTACTTCTATACCCGGCTTCAAAATCCCACCAATGACAGTGTGGCAGCAAAGATCTGTGCACTGGAAGGGGGGAGCGCCGCGATGCTCACTTCTTCGGGACAGGCCGCCAACTTCTACGCGATCTTCAACATCTGTTCCTGCGGAGACCATGTGGTCTCCTCTACGGCCATCTATGGCGGGACATACAATCTGTTTGCAGTGACCATGAAGCGCATGGGCATTGAGTTTACCTTTGTGGAGCCCGACTGCACGCCCGAGGAGCTGGAGGCCGCTTTCCGGCCCAACACCAAGGCGGTATTCGGCGAGACGATTGCCAACCCCGCCCTGGCCGTGCTGGATTTTGAGAAGTTTGCCGCGGCAGCACACGCCCACGGCGTGCCCCTCATCGTGGACAACACCTTTGCCACGCCTATCAACTGCCGGCCTTTCGAATATGGGGCCGATATTGTCACCCACTCCACCACCAAGTATATGGACGGCCATGCCAACGCGGTGGGCGGAGCCATCGTGGACTCCGGCGCCTTTGACTGGACCCGGTATCCCGACAAATTCCCCGGACTGTGCACGCCGGACGAGAGCTACCACGGCGTGACCTACACGGAGCGGTTTGGAGTGGCAGGGGCCTATATTACGAAGGCCACCGTTCAGCTCATGCGCGACTTCGGCTCCGTTCCGGCGCCCATGAACTCCTATCTCCTGAATGTGGGACTGGAGACGCTCCACCTGCGGGTTCCCCGCCACTGCGCCAATGCCCTGGCCGTGGCCCAGTATCTGCAGAAGCACGAAAAGGTGGCGTGGGTCCGCTATCCCGGCCTGGAGGGCGATCCGTATCACGGGCTGGCCCAGAAGTATCTCCCCAACGGGGTGTGCGGCGTGGTCTCCTTTGGCGTCAAGGGCGGACGCGAGGCGGCCGAGACCTTTATGGCAGGGCTGAATCTGGCCTCCATCGCCACCCATGTGGCCGATGCCAAGACCTGCGTACTGCATCCGGCCTCCACCACCCACCGGCAGATGAACGATCAGGAGCTCTATGCGGCCGGGGTGTCCCCGGATCTGGTCCGCTTCTCGGTGGGCATTGAGGATATCAACGATATCCTGGCCGATCTGGAAGCGGCGTTGGCCAAGGTAAAGGCATAAGAATATCACAACCGGAAGGCAGGGGCGCCGTCGATTGGAGACGGCGCCCCTGCTGTGTTGTTCCGGGAGAAGAAATTCTATATATGTTTTTACATCGAAGACATATGAAGAGTGTTGGAAATGACTAAACTGCCAAGTATTTTTTGGGGAAAAAGCCATAGAAATGAGAATTTCATCCTAGCTATTCCAGATTATGGCTTGACGAAAGCGAAAAAAAGGGCTATGATAGGGGCACATCAAAAAAGTGCATAGAGATGGCCGCTTCTTTTGTCCGCCTTTTATTCAATTTTTCACAAGACAGAAAAATGGAAGTGTTCGTGGTGTATGGACAAAGTGGCGGCACAAACTCTGGAGAATCTCAGCGACGGGGGCCGAAGGTGTAAGGTGCGTAAGCACTGATCTCTCAGGCAAAAGGACAGAGTAGAGTGCATCGGCAGTATGTCATTGGTTGGAATGCGCTCTGCAAAGCCGGACCCGTCACAGGGGCCGGCTTTTTTGATGACAGCATGGTTCGGAGTGCGGTATGCATGGTTCCGGCTGTGCATATGTTGACGAGAACCCATAAAAACAGGGGGTGAAAGGGCGCGCGATGCAAGGCACCCCGGCAGGTGTGTGGCCGGGGGACATCAGGAACGATTCCGTGTGGAGAGAAAGGATGAATATCTATGGATCAATTAGCGGCTATCGTAAGTGCGGCCAGTAATTTTGTCTGGAACAGCGTACTGCTCTATGTACTGGTATTTACCGGCATCCTGTTCACCGTTCGGCTCGGTTTTATTCAGATCCGCAAATTCGGCGCCGGCTGGCGCGAGATGTTCGGAGGATTCAGTCTTTCCGGTAAAAAGGCCGATAAGGACGGCATGAGCTCCTTCCAGGCGGCAGCTACTTCCGTGGCGGCTCAGGTCGGCACCGGTAACGTGGTGGGCTGTGCTACGGCCATCCTGCTGGGCGGTCCCGGCGCAGTGTTCTGGGTTTGGGTCGCGGCTTTCCTCGGTATGTCCACGATCTATGCAGAGGCTGTGCTGGCCCAGAAGTATAAGACCCGTGGCCCCGACGGACAGGTCATCGGCGGTCCTGTGTATTACATCCGCGCCCGTTTCCAGGGCGGCTTTGGAAAGTTCCTGGCTGGCTTCTTCGCGATTGCCATCATCCTGGCCCTTGGCCTGATGGGCAACATGGTGCAGTCCAACTCCATCAGCAGCTCCTTTGAGACTGCTTTCGGCGTTCCCAAGCCTGTGGTTGGCGTCGTCGTGGCCGTGCTGGCTGGCTTTATCTTTATGGGCGGCGTGAAGCGCATCGCCTCTGTGACCGAGAAGCTGGTCCCCATTATGGCTATCTTCTACCTGGTGGGCAGCCTGATCGTGATCGGTGCTCATATCACGGCTGTGCCCGAGGTGTTCCGTCAGATCTTTGTGGGCGCCTTTGATCCCCAGGCAGTTCTGGGCGGCGGCGTCGGCGTTGGTATGATGACTGCTATGCGCTACGGCGTAGCCCGCGGTCTGTTCTCCAATGAGGCCGGCCTCGGCTCCACTCCCCATGCCCATGCGATGGCCAAGGTGAAGGATCCCCGCGATCAGGGCCATATCGCGATCGTCTGTGTCTTCATCGATACCTTTATCGTTCTGACCCTCACCGCGCTGGTTATCCTCACCAGCGGTGTGGTTACCCCCAACATGATCGGCGACGACAGCACTGCGGCCTCTCTGGCTCAGTCCGCGTTCTCCACGGTCTTTGGCAGTTTCGGCAACATATTTGTGGCCATCTGCCTGCTGTTCTTTGCCTTCTCCACCATCATTGGTTGGTACTTCTTCGGCGAGCAGAACATCAAGTACCTCTTTGGTCAGAAGGCGGTCAATGTCTACTCCATCATCGTGATCCTGTGTGTCTTTGTTGGCTCTCTGCTGAAGGTGGACCTGGTGTGGAACCTGGCCGACTTCTTCAACGCGGTGATGGCTCTGCCCAACCTGATTGCTCTGATCTGCCTGTCCGGCGTTGTGGTACGGATCACCAAGGGCATGGAAGAGGAGCATGTTCTGAAAAAGTAATTGCTGATGCATCGCTCTTTTGTACGGCGCGGGAATTATCCCGCGCCGTATGTTTTTCCACAGAGCTCCTTTTCCGGGTGGATAAATCCGTGGACAAACGGGGAAACTGGTCCATACGAGTCGACGGATAAAGGAGCGGATGGGTGTGGATGCAGCGACCATACTGGGGACAGTGAGCCAGTGGCTCTGGAATCATGTGCTGTTGTATGTGTTGTTGGCCGTGGGAATCTATTTTACCCTGCGGCTGCGTCTGGTACAGGTGCGGAAACTGGGCATGGGGGTTCGAACACTGACGGCCGGACTGCGCCGGAAAAGCGGGACAGAACGTTCCCGAGGCATGAGTCCCTTTCAGGCGCTGACCACTGCCATTGCGGCCCAGGTGGGGACGGGGAACATCACCGGCTGTGCTACGGCTCTGGCGGCCGGAGGACCAGGGGCAATCTTCTGGATGTGGGTCTCCGGCTTTTTTGGCATGGCGACCATCTATGCCGAAGCCGTACTGGCGCAGACCTACCGCTCTGTCCGTCCGGACGGATCGGTATTGGGGGGACCGGCCTACTACATTCGCGCAGCCGTGCGGGGCAGGGTGGGGCGTATCCTGGCGGGGATCTTCTCTGTCCTCCTGATTTTGGCACTGGGAATTATGGGAAATATGGTGCAGTCCAACTCCATTGCGGGCGCCTTTCAGCATGCCTTCCACATTCCAACACTGGCGGTGGGGATTGGTGTGGCGGCGGTCTCTGCCTTTGTCTTTCTGGGCGGAGTAGGCCGGGTGGCCTCTGTGACCGAAAAACTGGTGCCTCTGATGGCAGGGATCTATGTGGCCGGGTGTGCGGCCATTCTGGTGCTCAACCGTACAGAACTCCCGGAGGCCGTGCGCTCGATCTTTGTGGGGGCCTTCCGGCCCCAGGCGGTGGCAGGGGGCGCGGCGGGACTGACCCTGCGGGAGACCATCCGCTATGGCGTGGCGCGGGGACTCTTTTCCAATGAGGCGGGACTCGGTTCCACACCCCACGCCCACGCGCAGGCAAAAGTAAAGCGCCCGGAGGAACAGGGAATCGTGGCCATGCTGGGCGTATTCGTATCCACCTTTGTGATTTTGACCTTGACCGCACTGGTCCTGCTCACGACCGGCGTCCTGGGGAGCGGACTGGAGGGGACTGCACTGGCCCAGTTGGCCTTCCAGCGGGCCTTTGGCCAGGCCGGAAAAGGATTTGTAGCCATCTGTATGCTGCTCTTTGGATTTTCCACGGTGGTGGGGTGGTATTTCTTTGGGGAGCAGAATGTGGAATCCCTCTTTGGACGGCGCGGCGTGCTGATTTATACCTGGGTGGTGCTGGCCGCCCTGGTGGCAGGTTCCGGGCTGCGGGTAGACCTGGTCTGGAACCTGGCGGACCTGTTCAACGGGCTGATGGCTCTGCCCAACCTGATCGCTTTGCTGCTGCTGGGACATGTGGTAGCTGGGATCTGCCGGGCGGGCGACGGAGGAAAGCGCCTTTCCGGCAGGGAGCGGAAATCAGATTCAGCAGGGTGACGAAGCGCTTAGAACAGATAAAAGTTTAAGGTTAGGGTGGGAAAATTGCCCTGACACGGGAGATATGAGGAGATTTCGGCATTTATAATTGCGATGGGGCCAATCGAAACCTAGATGCAAAACAAGACGTGCAGACCATGGCAGAGAAAGAGAAGGAACCAAACGATTAGCACCAAAATGGGAAAAATGAAATACGGAAAACCATCCGGACGGTTTTGTATGGCAAGCGTCGGGGGAGGCTTGACTTCCTCCTTGAAAGCTTCTACAATGAATTTGGAACAAAAGCCTGCGGAAACGCCGCGGCAGAGTGTTGAAACCAGTGAGAACATCCCCATTCCTCTTTCTTCTTGCGGGAAGGTCCGTACCCATCCACGGGTGCGGACCTTTCTGCATCTGGGATGTATGCAAGCGCGTGGAGATATGGTACAATGAAAGCCGTCGACGGAAGGAGAAGCTGCGTTTTCCTTCCCGGAAGAATACCGAGAGGAGGGAAAGAATGAAGTCGTGGAATGAACTGTATGAGGCCTGTATGTCCTGCCGGAACTGCCCCCTGTGCGAGACCCGGCACAATGTGGTGTTCGGCGAGGGCGCTCAGAATGCGGAAGTCATGTTCATCGGCGAGGGGCCCGGCGAACAGGAGGACCTCACCGGCCGTCCCTTTGTGGGGCGTGGCGGAAAATTTCTGGACGAGATGCTGGCCATGATCGAGCTGGACCGCTCCAAGATCTTCATTGGCAATATGGTAAAATGCCGTCCCCCGGGAAACCGGGACCCGCTGGCAGCGGAGCAGGAGGCCTGTATCGGCTATCTCCGCAACCAGGTGGCCTTGATTCGGCCCAAGATCATCGTCTGTCTGGGGCGGATTGCGGCCATGAAGCTCATCAAGGAGGATTTCAAGATCACCCGGGAGCATGGGCAGTGGTTTGAGAAGGCGGGCGTGCAGATGACCGCCCTGTACCACCCGGCGGCGCTGCTGCGGGACCCCCGCAAGCGGCCCGAGACCTTTGCCGATCTCAAAGCCCTTCAGGCCAAGATCCGTGAGATCTGTGACCATACCTATTAAAAAAATGCCGCCCGGTCCCATGCGGGACCGGGCGGCATTGCTGTTATCGGGAGACTTTGTTTCGCTTGATGACCTTCAGGCGGACAAACTCCTCCCGCTCCTTTTCTTCCAGGGCGTCGGTGATGGTGCGGATGGTGCGGTCAAAGTCCGGGATCACGATGTGCTCCAGAGCGTTGGCCCGCTTCTGGGTCTTGCGGATGGCCACCGCCAGACGGTAGATGGAGGTCTCCACCTCGGCCAGCTGCCGGATGAGGTCCTTGACCTGGTGAAACTGGATAAAGGCGTTGTCCAGCGCCGAGCTGGTGGAGGCGAAGCCGTAGTCCGGCTTGGGGGGCGGGGAGCGGTCGGGCAGGTGGGGAAGTTCCACCCCCATGATGGAGCGGTACTGGATCTCCAGTGTCTGGTCCACCTCCACGGCCTCGGCGATCTTATCACAGATGCCCAGCTTTACATTGGCGTGCTGTAAGGCGGCATAGGCTCCGGCAAAGACCGTGTCGATCTGGGTCTGGACCTCTTTGGCGGTATCCATGAGAGACATCATCTCCCGGATCAGGATGTTGCGCTTGCGGTCCATGAGCTCATACCCGGTGGCGGCCAGCGCCCGGGAGCGCTTGGCGGCCATCAGGGCACCCTTGGTGGGGAGAATGGCAGACATAGGAGGTCACTTCCGTTCCAGAGAGAATTACTGTGGGAGATCGGAGAGGAGGCTCTGATAGGACCCCTCCACATAGTGGGCCTGGAGGGTGGCGTCGTCCACCCGGTCCAGCTCACTCCGGGGCAGAATGGTGAGGAGCTTCCAGCCCAGATCCAGGGTCTCCGGGATGGTGCGGCGCTGGAGGGGGTCCTGCCGGATGAAGAGCTGCTCGAGCGCCCGGCCGAAGGTCAGGTACTGCCGGTCGGTCTCGGAGAGCTCGTCCTCGCCAATGACGCTGGCCAGACTCCGGGCGTCCTGCACCTTGGAATAGGAGGCGAAGAGCTGGTTGGAGAGGGCGGGATGGTCGGCCCGGGTAAAGCCCTCGCCGATGCCGTCCTTCATCAGGCGGGAGAGGGAGGGGAGGATGGAGACCGGCGGATAGAGGCCCTTCTGGTCCAGATCCCGGTCCAGCACGATCTGCCCCTCGGTGATGTATCCGGTCAGATCGGGGATGGGGTGGGTGATGTCGTCGTTGGGCATGGTGAGGATGGGGACCTGGGTCACCGAGCCGGGACGGCCCCGGATCATGCCGGCCCGCTCATAGAGGGAGGCCAGATCCGAGTAGAGGTAGGCGGGAAAGCCCTTTCGGGAGGGGATCTCTCCCTTGGAGGAGGAGAACTCGCGCACCGCCTCGCAGTAGGAGGTCATGTCCGTGAGGATGACCAGCACATGGTATCCCTTGTCGAAGGCCAGATATTCCGCCGCCGTGAGGGCACAGCGGGGGGTGAGGATCCGCTCGATAATGGGGTCGGAGGCCAGGTTGCGGAACATGACCACCCGCTGGAGGGCGCCGGCCTCCTCAAAGCTGCGGCGGAAAAATTCGGCGGTGTCATTCTTCACGCCCATGGCGGCAAAGACGATGGCGAAGTTGCGCTCCTCGCCCACTCGGGCCTGGCGCACGATCTGGGCGGCCAGCTCGTTGTGCTTCATGCCCGAGCCGGAGAAAATGGGCAGCTTCTGCCCCCGGATCAGGGTCATGTTGCAGTCGATAGCCGAGATGCCGGTCTCGATGCAGTCCCGGGGATAGTGCCGGGAGACCGGGTTGATGGCCGAACCGTTGATGTCCCGGCGTTCCTCCGGGTAGAGCTCCCCCAGGCCGTCGATGGGCCGGCCCGCGCCGTCAAAGATCCGGCCCAGCATCTCGGTGGAGAGGGGGAGCTTTACAGGCTCCCCGGTGAAGTGGGTGCGGGCATTGTCCAGGGAGAGCCCACGAGTGCCCTCGAAGACCTGGAGGATGGCCTTATCCCCCTCCAGGCGGATGACACGGCCCGCCCGGCGCTTCCCGTCGGGCAGGGTGATCTCGGCGGTCTCGTCGTAGGCCACGCCTGACACGCCCTCCAGTGCGATGAGGGAACCGGAGAGCTCCGAGAGCCCCATATATTCCAGTCTCATGGTGTATCAGCTCCTGACATGATTCGGTGGGTCACCGGTTGGCCTCATCCACCTGGCGCAGGGCGGCGCGGATGGCCTCATGATAGCCCTCAAAGCGCTGGGGCGTGTCGTTGGGGACCTCGTATTTGATCTTGCTCAGGGATGCAAAGATCCCGGTGGCCTTGATCTGAGAGAGGGGGATGGCCCGCTCCAGCAGGGGCTTTGCCCCGTCGTAGAGGGCCAGAATGACCTCCATCATCTGAAACTGCTTTTCCAGCGGCACGTAAGTGTCGATCTGGTTGTAGGCGTTTTGCTGCAGGAAGCCCACCCGGATGAGCCGGGCGGTCTCCAGGGTCAGCTTCTGCTCCTCCGGGAGGACGTCGGCGCCGATGAGCTTGACGATCTCGAGAAGCTGGTCCTCCTCCTGGAGCAGGGTGAAGATCCGCTGCCGGTCGGCCATGAAGCGGGGACTGACCTGCTGGTCATACCAGGGCTTCAGATCGGCGATGTACTCGGAGTAGGAGGTGAGCCAGTTGATGGAGGGGAAGTGCCGCCCGTAGGCCAGGGCCCGGTCCAATCCCCAGAAGGTGCGCACATACCGCTTGGTATTCTGGGTGACGGGCTCGGAGAAGTCGCCGCCCTGGGGGGAGACGGCGCCGATGACCGTGACGCTGCCCTCCTTGCCCTCCAGCGTGCGGACATAGCCCGCCCGCTCATAAAATTCGGCCAGGCGGGAGGCGAGATAGGCGGGGAAGCCCTCCTCCGCGGGCATCTCCTCCAGTCGGCCGGAGATCTCCCGCAGGGCCTCGGCCCAGCGGGAGGTGGAGTCGGCCATGAGGGCCACGTGGTAGCCCATATCCCGGTAGTACTCGGCGATGGTCATGCCGGTATAGACCGATGCCTCCCGGGCGGCCACGGGCATATTGGAGGTGTTGGCGATGAGAATGGTCCGGTTCATCAGAGGCTGCTGGCTCTTGGGGTCCAGCAGCTCGGAAAACTCCTCCAGGGCCTGGGTCATCTCGTTACCCCGCTCGCCGCAGCCCAGATAGACGATGATGTCGGCGTCAGACCACTTGGCCAGCTGGTGCTGGGTCATGGTCTTGCCGGCGCCGAAGGGACCGGGAATGGCGGCGGCGCCCCCTTTTCCGATGGGAAAGAGGGTGTCGATGATGCGCTGTCCCGTGATGAGGGGACGGTGGATGGGAAGCCGCTCTCCCATGGGGCGGGGGGTGCGGATGGGCCAGCTCTGAGCCAGGCGGAGGGTGTGGACCGTCCCTCGGTCATCGGTGAGCTCGATCAGCGCATCCGCCACGGTGTAGGAGCCATTTGGGGCGGCATGTGTCACTCGGCCGGAGAGACCGGCGGGCACCAGACAGCGGTGGGTGATAAGGGTGGTCTCAGGACACTGGGCATAGCAGTCTCCCGCTTTGAGTTGGTCTCCCTCCCGGACCAGAACAGTGGTCTCCCACCGGCGGTCCGGGTCCAGGGTGGGGATGTCCAGCCCACGGTCCAGGAAGGGACCGCTCCGCTCCTCCATGACCTTGAGGGGCCGGGCGATGCCGTCAAAGATGTTGTTGAGCAGGCCGGGGCCCAGGGTGATGGACATGGGAGCCCCCAGACTGATCACCGGTTGACCGGGGATCAGTCCGGCGGTGTCCTCGTAGACCTGTACGGTGGTGGTGTCGCCTTCCACGCCCACCACTTCGCCGATCAGGCCCATGTCGCCCACCCGGACCATGTCCATCATGGCCAGCCCCCGGCCGCCACGCACCGTGACGACGGGGCCGTTGATGCCGTAGATCGTATAGCTCATGCCTGCGTACCCCCTTCCTCCGGGATCTCATCGGCTGGGGCAGCCAGGGAGAGCCCCACCAGACTGGCAAAATGACCGCTCAGCTCCTCCATGGCAGTGTCATAGGAGGCGTCCAGACGCAGGCGCAGGGAGGCCGACTCCAGGATCAGGCCGCCCAGGGCAAAGGGACCCGGACGGATGTCCAGGCTCCGGCCGGGCAGGGCCTCCCGCAGCTGCCCGCCCAGAGAGAGGTCCGCGCTCCGGAGATAGAGCACCAGATCCTCTGCACGCTCCAGCTGGGCGGCGGCCTCCTGCAGGCGGACGCGGAGCTGGTCGGCGTAAGCAGGTGTGGCGGTAAAGGCGCCGATGCGCTCCCGTACCAGGGAAAAAACCTCCCCGGCGATCTCCTCCCGCCGGCGGTAGAGGGCCTGCTTGCTCTCCAGCAGATGGCGGGAGACCTTGCGGCCCTGCTCGCTGCGGATGCGGGAGACCTCGCCGTGGATGTAAGTATAGGCCTCCAGCAGGATCTGATCCTCGGCGCTGGAGAGGGCGGCATCATGCTTTTCTTTCAGCTCCTGCATGGTGCGCTCATTCTCCGCGGCGGCCTGGGAGAGGAGCAGAGCGGTAAAGCGGTCCAGTTTTTCGGATAGTTCTGGCATAGTGGAGTCCTCCATGGATCAAGGTAGCGGGAGGGATCAGAGCTTTACGCCGATGGCCTCCCGGATGTAGCGGGTGATGGAATCGCTGGCGCGCCCCAGGCTGTGCCGGTCGGGAATCTCCACCACCAGGGGACGGTGGGCGGTGAGCTTCATGGGCGCGATGAGCTCCTCACATAGGGCGGCCAGGCCCTCGGTGATGAGGAGTACCCCGATCTCAGGGTCGGCCGACGCCTCCCGGATGGCCTTCCCGGCGGCCTCGGCGTCCCGGACCACCACGCCCTCGATGCCGGCCAGGCGGAGACCCACCTGGGTGTCCGTACTGTCGGTGATCACAAAGTATTTCACGGTAAAAGACCCCCTTTGCTGCTTAGGCGAACAGGAGCAGCAGGGCCACGATCAGGCCGTACAGAGCCACGCCCTCGGCCAGGCCCACGAAGATCAGCGCCTTACCAAAGGCCTTCTCATTCTCCGAGATGGCGCCCAGCGCGGAAGAGGCGGCCGCGGCCACGGCGATGCCGCCGCCGATGCCGGACAGGCCAACGGCCAGGGCCGCGCCGATGTACTTGAGTCCCTCGGCGATTCCCCCAGCGGCCGCGGCGGCGCTCTCTCCCGCGGCGGAAGCGCTGCCGCCAAAGCCCAGCACGGCGGCCAGGATCAGGCAGGCGAAGAAGGACGCGATGTTGGCCCCCAGGGCCCGCCGGGCCTTTTGGCCGGTGTAGCGGCGGATTCCGGTGAGAAAGAGAGGGGAAAACATAGCCAGGCTGGCAAAGAGAACGATCAGATATTTCATGTGAGATGCCTCCACAAATTTATTCCTCGCCGCTGCGGGCGGTGTACTGAATCTTTTTGGGCCGGAAGGGGATGCCCCCGTCCTCATAGAAGCGGCCGAAGAGCTCATAGAACTCCAGGCGGAGCACCTGGATACCCACCAGAAGGCCCTCAAAGCCCATGACGAAGAGATTGCCCAGTACGATGACCACCGGGTTGAGATCCGAGCCGGCCAGCATATGGACCACCATCATGAGGCCCACGTGGGTGATGGCATAGGCCCCGATCCGCAGGAAGGAGAGGGTGTTGGTAAGATAGGAGAGCAGGGTCTCAAAGAGCTCAAAGAGGCCGATGCTCAGCACCTCTCCCAGCTTGGTCTCCTTCCAGGCCGGGTCGCCGGAGCACAGCAGCGAGAGGGGCTCCCGCAGCAGGATGCAGACCAGCGGCAGGACCAGGACGGGCAGCACATAGGCCGGGACAAAGAGGTTTACTCCAAAGACCAGAGTAGAGAGGGCGGCCACGATGAGTCCCACGTAGAAGAGAATGCCCGCCGCCCCGTTGGGACCGAAGAAGATCTTCTCCATGTCCCGCTGCCGGATGCCGTTATAGATGTTCAGGCCCATCACCAGCAGCAGCATGCACACGCCCAGGCCAACCGAGCAGAGCAGGAGCACCAGCACGTTGCTGGAGCCGGGGAGCAGGCTGCTCTCCTCCAGGATCTTGAAGCCGGGGAGCAGATCTTCAAAGCCAAATACGCTGCCGTATACGCAGCCGAAGAGGGCGCCGGACAGGCCGCACAGGGCGATGATGTTGCCAAGCCACATCCCCTTCCACTTGGCCAGAATGAGACCGATCAGCGCCAGACCCAGGCCCTGTCCCAGATCACCGAACATGATACCGAAAAACAGGCAGTAGGTGAGGGCCAGAAAGACCGAGGGGTCCAGCTCATGATAGGCCGGCAGGCCGTACATCTCCAGGAAGGGGCGGAAGATCCGGCCCAGGAAACAGTTGCGCAGCTTGGTGGGGGGCTTGACGGAAGCTGTCTGTTCATCGGCCCGGTCCACCACACAGGAGCACTCGGGAAAGGCGGAGAGGGCCTTCATCACCGCATCCAGCCCGTCTACCGGCACCCAGCCCATGAGATAGAAGCTCTCCCGGGAGTGGGCGGCGTAGCGGCGCAGATCATAGAGCTCACTGTGGTAGCGCAGCGCGGAGCAGACCGAACGCAGGTGGGCGCACTCCCGGGCGGCAAAGGCGTCCCGCTCCTCCTCGAGGGTGCGCAGCTTGTCCGAGGCCTTGGCGGCCAGGGCCGTGAGTTCGTCAATGGCCTCCTCGGGCGTACCGTGGACCGCTGGGTCCAGGTGGATGCGGACAAAGTGGAGGGAGGTAAAGAGGGCGTCTACCTTTTCGTGGCCCTCCCGCGCGGTGAAGTAGATGCCATAGACCCGGCGGGCCTCCACATTGGTGGGGATGAAGAAGAGCTCCTCGTGTTCATTGAGCGCGGACTGAAAGCTGTCGTAGGTCTCCCGCGGGAGATAGCCGTACCGGAAGCGGATGAAGTCCAGGTGCCACAGCTGTTCCAGCTGGGTGGAGAGACCGCGCAGGTGCTCCAGCTCCAGCGCGATGCTGCGGTCCTCCTCCAAGAGCTCGGCCTGCCGGCTCTTCCGGCTGGCCAGCGTGTCCAGCGTCTGCGCCAGCGTGTCGAAGTAGCCGGAGATCGCCTCCAGATCCAAGGGCTCGTCAAAGGGCTCATAGGCGGGGGAGAGGCCCAGCGCGTCCAGCAGCTCCTCGGCCCGCCGCAGGGGAGCGGCATAGGGATTGGAGTAGGCAAAGGGCCGCAAATGCCCCACCCGCTCCATGAGAGAGAGGGCGTTTTCCGGGTGGAATTCCTGGTCGAGCACGCAGGAAGCGGCCACCGCGTCAAACTGCTCCAGAGGACCGGCCACGGTGAGAAGCCGCATAGGAACAACAGACATCCGATCATCTCCTTTGTGGAAGGAAGTCAGGCTCAGCCAAACAGGCGGGCCAGAGAAGTGTCATAGGGTACGCCGTATTTGACCGACTCGATGAGACTCACCAGAGCATGGAGCTCCAGGTCCTTCAGATTGAGGTAGGCCATGGCGGTATAGATCGAGGGGGTGCCATGGGTGAGCTGACGGCGGTTGAAGGTATAAAAGGCCCGGCGGAAGGCGTCCTCCAGCTCCTCCACCCCGCCGGAAGAGAGACCGGCGGCATAGGGAGTGTCCCGGAGCAGCTCCCGCGCACTGGAGAGGTCCGGTGCGGCGCACAGGGCGCGGATCATCTCGGGGCGCAGGCGGTAATTAAAGGGGAAGAGGACGGGCAGATAGTCCGACTGACCGGGGAAATAGGTCTTGAGACGGAGAATATGGATCAGATTGAACCAGTCGATCTGCTCCCCATAGGCGCGCAGCAGCACCGCCTTGGTCTCTCCCCGGTAGCACTTGTGGATGATATGGTACATGTGGGAGAAATACGTGGAACGGAGCAGGGTTTCCGCTCCCGTATAGTCGGGGAGAGTACCCGCCTGGGCCGGACGCAGCCGCCGCAGGGCGGGGGCATAGATGGTATCCCGGGCCGCGGCGGTCAGCCCGTCAAAGTCCGTACAGGAGGCGAGGGCCTGGAGGTCCAGCGTGCTGTGCAGAATGGACCGGGGAAGGGGCGAGAGGGGGTGGCCCGCCTTGAGCCGCCGCAGGGTGGAGAGGATGGCCCGCTGTTCCTGGAGCAGGATGGGGAAGGAGAAGAGGGCCTTGTCCGCCCGTGGGATAAAGTGGAGCAGCTTGCGGTAATCGGTCCGGAACTGGTCCCAGAGGGCCAGCTCCAGCTCCACCCGGCCGATATAGACGCCGCCCGCGAGGCGGGCGGCGCAGGCGGACCAGGCCGGATGGCTCCGCAGATACTCGGAGAGCTCGGCCTCGGTCCGGAGAGAGGCCATATGTTCAAAGTCTGCCAACCGGAGCCGCTTTCCATACAGGGCGTGGACCTTGGAGGAGAGGGCGCCGTACTCCATCTGTGCTCGGATCATGGCGTCTGCCCCACCACACGGGCGAAGAGGACGTCCACCCACTCCTGCTGATGGGCACGGTATGCCCCCTCCAGCGCCTCCATGGCGTGGGAGAGGCGCGCATCCACCGCGGCCATGGACTCGGCAGCGAGCTGCGCCTCGGTCTCCTCCACAATGGAGATCCGGCGCTGGGCCCGCTCCAGATACCGCTGCCGCAGCTGGGCGCATTCCCGCTCCAGATCGGCGTCCAGGGAGGCCTGCTTCTCTCGGGCCTCCTGCGCCAGCGCACTGGCGCTGTGTTCGGCGGATATGATTCGGTTGACGAGATCGATGTATTCCATAAAGCGTTCTCCTTGAAGGAACCGTGGATACTCCCGGCACAGACCGATGGGGCCAATGGATGGGAAGAAATGGGCAGAATCAGCGAATATGATTCATCATATCACTGGATAAATGAAAATTCCAGTGATATTTTAACGAAAATGTAGAAAAGATTTCTATATTTTCGACAAAAAATTGTGCAGGATGGCAGAGTTTTGTCGAGGGAAAGGGCTGCTATTGTATTCGACATACACCAGGGAGTATAATAATCAAAATTAGGACCATGCCTTTTGTTTGGAATAAAAATGGGAGAAGATAGGAGGAAACTTGCATGAAAAAACTGCTTCAACTCCTGGAAGAGGACTGTACCCTCACCCATGAGCAGCTGGCCTCCATGTCCGGTATGACGGTGGAGGAGGTCGAAAAGACCATCCGTATGTATGAGGAAGAGAAGATCGTGCTGGGCTACAAGGCCATCGTGGACTGGGACCGCACCGACCGGGAGGCGGTCACGGCTCTCATCGAGGTCAAGGTCACACCGCAGCGAGGCGAGGGATTCGACCGGGTGGCCGAGCGCATCTATCAGTATGACGAAGTGGAGAGCGTCTACCTCATGTCGGGCGCCTTTGACCTGACGGTCATCATCTCCGGCCGCACCCTGAAAGAGGTGGCCCAGTTCGTGGGCCAGCGTCTGGCCACGCTGGAGGACGTGACCGGCACGGCCACCCACTTTATCCTGAAAAAATATAAGGAAAAGCATCTGATTTTTGAAAAAGCCGAGGAACAGGAGAGGGAGCTGATCTTCTCATGAACTATGAAAACATTCTGTCCGACCGGATCAAGAACGTCCAGCCCTCCGGGATCCGGCGCTTCTTTGACATCCTGGAGGAGATGAAGGACGCCATCTCCCTGGGCATCGGTGAGCCGGACTTTGTGACCCCCTGGCACATCCGGGACGCGGGCATCTACTCCCTGGAGAAGGGATTTACCAAATACACCTCCAATGCCGGTATGGCCGAGCTGCGGCGGGAGATCGCCGCCTATCTGAACCGCCGCTTTGACCTGCAATATGACTTTGCCAGCCAGATCATCGTCACGGTGGGCGGCAGCGAGGCCATCGACCTGACCCTGCGCTGCCTGGTCAATCCGGGGGATGAGGTCATTGTCCCCGTCCCCTCCTTTGTATGCTACGGCCCGCTGGCCAACATGGCGGGGGCCACGCCGGTGCTGGTGGAGACCAAGGCGGAAAACGAGTTCCGTCTGACCGCCGACGAGCTGCGTGCCGCCATCACTCCCCGGACCAAGGTGCTGGTGCTTCCCTTCCCCAACAACCCCACCGGAGGCATCATGGAGCGCAAGGACCTGGAGGAGATCGCCAAGGTGCTGGAGGGAACCGACATCATGGTCCTCTCCGACGAGATCTACGCCGAGCTGACCTATGGGCAGCACCATGTCTCCCCGGCCAACCTGCCGGAGCTCAAGGACCGGACCATCGTGGTCAACGGCTTTTCCAAGAGCCATGCCATGACCGGCTGGCGCATGGGCTATGTCTGCGGTCCCAAGGAGATCATCCGGCAGATGCTCAAGCTCCACCAGTTCGGCATCATGTCCGCCCCCACCGTGAGCCAGTACGCCGCGGTGGAGGCCATGCGCAATGGCGACGTGGACATTGAGAAGATGCGGGACGAGTACGACGGCCGCCGCCGCTACCTGGTGGAGGGCCTGCGGCGCATCGGTCTGCCCTGCTTTGAGCCCAAGGGCGCCTTCTATGTCTTCCCGGACATCCGCTCCAGCGGACTGAGCTCCGATGAGTTCTGCGAGCGGTTCCTGATGGAAGAGAAGGTGGCCGTCATCTCCGGCTCCGCCTTCGGCCCGGGCGGCGAGGGCTTTGTGCGCTGCTGCTACGCCACGGGGATGAAGGACATCGCCGAGGCGCTCACCCGGATGGACAACTTCCTCACCAACCTGCGCAAGAAGCAGGCCCGGGAGGGATAACGCTGCCGGAGCGTGACCGAAAAAGGAGGAGCGGGATGTACATCGTTTGTCTGGACCTGGAGGGGGTGCTGGTGCCCGAGATCTGGGTGACCTTTGCCCGGGAGCACGGCATTCCCGCGCTGGAGCGCACGACCCGGGACGAGCCCGACTACGGAAGGCTTATGGAGTACCGTCTGGCTCATCTGCGCCGGCATGGGCTGGGTCTGCGGGAATTGCAGGAGACCATTGCCCATATGCGCCCCTTTCCCGGGGCGAGAGCCTTTCTGGACGAACTGCGCTCCTTCACCCAGGCGGTCATCCTCAGCGATACCTTTGAGGAGTTTGCAAGGCCCCTGATGGAGCAGCTCAACTGGCCCACGCTGCTGTGCAATCGTCTGGAGACAGCCGCCGACGGGAACAACATCACCGGGGTACACCTGCGCTGCCCTCAGACCAAGCTCACCACAGTGCGGGCGCTGCAATCGGTCGGGTATGAGACCATTGCCGCCGGGGACAGCTATAACGACCTGGACATGCTCCGGGCCGGAAAGGCGGGCTTCCTCTTCCGCAGTACCCCGGCCATCCGGGCGGCCCATCCGGAGCTGCCGGCCTGCGACACCTATGAGGAACTGCTTGCGGGGATCCGGAGGGCGATGGAGCTGCCGGCGCCGGAAAGGAAGGGAGAACCATGATGCCATCGGATGCGCATGTGCCCTTCGGGCGTGCGGATATTTTGCTGCCCCGCGACTGCTCCTATGAAAAATGGGCAGTGGTGGCCTGCGATCAGTACACCTCACAGCCGGAGTACTGGCAGCGGGTGGAGGAATTTGTAGGCGGCGCTCCCTCCGCCCTGCGGCTGATCCTCCCCGAGAGCTGTCTGGACGGTCCCAATGTGGAGACCGACATCGTGGAGATCAACAATACCATGACCCACTATCTGCGGGAGGAGCGCTTCCGCCGGCTGCCCGCCTCCATGATCTATGTGGAGCGGACACTGGAGGGCGGCGCGGTGCGCCGTGGCCTGCTGGGTGCGGTGGATCTGGAGGCCTACGACTATGAGGAGGACTCCCGTGCGCCGGTGCGCGCCACCGAGGGGGTAGATCTGAACCGGCTCCCGCCCCGGGTGTCGCTGCGGAAGAACGCCTCGCTGGAGCTCCCCCACGCCCTGCTGTTGGCCGACGATCCGGAGGACCGCCTCATGGGATGGCTCTCCGGCGAGCGGGAGTACATGGAGCCCCTCTATAACTTTGATCTGATGGAGGGGGGCGGCCATCTGCGGGGGTGGAAGCTGGGGCCGGAGCAGCTGGCCCATGCGGAGGCGCTCCTGGGGGAGATTCTGGCCCCTGAGACCTTCCGGCGGTGCCACGGAGCGGAGGGATGGCCCATTGCTCTGCTGGTGGGGGATGGGAACCACTCTCTGGCCACGGCCAAGGAGTGCTATGAGCGGCAAAAGCGCCTGACACCGCGCGAGCAGTGGGAGAACCTCCCGGCCCGGTACGCCCTGGCCGAGCTGGTCAACCTCCACGACGAGAGCCTGACCTTCGAGCCGGTCCACCGGGTGCTCTTCGGCGTGGAGCCCAGTGAGGTTCTCGCCGCGCTGGTGCGTTTTTATCCGGGCGCCCACTACGGCGACGGAGCGGGGCATGTGCTCCGCTATGTCCACGCAGGTGGGGAGGGATGCGTCACCGTGCCCGCCCCGGATGCGGCGCTGGAGATCGAGACGCTTCAGCGGTTTTTGAATCACTATCTCCACCGCATGGGTGGACGAATGGACTACATCCACGGCGGGGAAGTGGCCCGCCGTCTGGCGGGCAGGGCGGGTAACCTGGCCTTCCTGCTGCCGGCGCTGGACAAGGAGGCACTGCTCCCCGCCGTGTGGAGAGATGGAATGCTCCCCCGCAAGACCTTTTCTCTGGGCCGGGCCCAGGACAAGCGCTTCTATCTGGAAGCCCGCAAGATCCGCTGAATGGAGGAGACGGTATGGAACCAATCGTGACCAAGGCCCGCGCCAAGCTGAATCTGACTCTGGACGTCCTGGGGAAGCGGAGCGACGGGTACCACGACCTCTGCATGGTCATGCAGTCGGTGGCCCTGTGCGACACCGTGACCATCCGCCGGGAAGCGGAGCGGGGGATAGCGGTGAGCTCCAACCTGGATTTTCTCCCTACGGGGAAGAACAATCTGGCCGCTTCGGCCGCACTCCACCTGTGCGAGGCGGCCGGTATGGACCCCAATGGCCTGCGCATCGATCTGGAGAAGTCCATTCCGGTCTGCGCCGGTATGGGGGGCGGGAGTTCGGACGCCGCGGCGGTGCTCAATGCGCTCAACCAGGCCTGGAAGCTGGGGTATGCACCCCAGGAGCTGGCCGCCCTGGGGGAGCGGGTGGGCTCAGACGTCCCCTACTGCGTCCTGGGCGGAACTGCGCTGGCCGAGGGGCGGGGGGAGATACTCACCCCGCTGCCCAGCCTGCCCTGGTGCTTTGTGGTGATCTGCAAGCCCCACTTTGCGGTGTCCACCCCGGAGCTCTTTGCCCGGATCGACGGGATGAAGCTCCACTGCCATCCGGATACCCGGGGAATGCTCCAGGCCCTGGAAAATGGCGACGTACTGGGTGTGGCCCGGCGGATGTACAATGTCTTTGAGGATGTGCTCCCCCGCAATCAGGGGGGGACCGTGGCCGAGATCAAGACCGAGCTTATCCGCCACGGCGCGCTGGGGGCCTGTATGAGCGGCACCGGACCCACCGTGTTTGGCCTCTTTGACACCCTGGTGGGGGCCTGGCGGGCCTACCACGATCTGCGCCAGACCTACACGGAGACCTTCCTCACGGTCACCATCTGAGCGGGAGCGTATACAGTATATTGAAAAAGGATCGAACGGTTTTCCACCGTCCGATCCTTTTTTGTGGAGAGAGGTTTAAGTTCTGTCCGCCGTGTCCACACTAAAGGCACTACATAACGTGGACGGTGAACGATATGAAAGAGCGGACTGGAACCAAAAAGACCACGCTGCGCCGGTGGGAATTGGCCCTTCTTCTGGGGGTGGCGGCGGCAGCCCTGTGGGGGGTACGCCTGGATGGGGAGCAGGCCGCCCTGGCGGACAAGGTGGTGCGCCTGCATGTGCTGGCCAATTCTGACACCCAGGAGGACCAGGCGCTGAAGCTGGCGGTGCGAGATGCGGTGCTGGCCGCTACGGACGGGGTGGTCCCGCCTGGGGCGGAGCTGGAGGAGGCCGAACAGGCCCTCACCCAGGCCCTGCCTGCCATTGCCGATGCCGGGGCCCGTGTGGTGGGCGAGCAGGGGTACTCCTATCCCGTCACAGCCTCGCTGGAGCACGACGTGTGGTTTCCCACCAAGGAGTACACCGACTTTGCCTTCCCCGCAGGGGAGTACACCGCTCTGCGGGTGACCATCGGCGAGGGCGGCGGCCGCAACTGGTGGTGTGTGGTCTTTCCGCCCCTCTGTCTGGGCTCGGTGACCGAGAACACCGCTGAGACCGCCCTGGAGGGCGGACTGGAGGACCGGGAGGTCTCCCTCATCACCGGGGAGGACGAGGGCTATGTGGTCAAATTCAAGGCCATGGAGCTGCTGGAGGAATTCCAGGGCTGGCTGGAGGGATAGGGGCGCTCCACGCTCTTTTGTGAAATGTGGAGAAAAAACAAACCGCTCCGTTCGGGAAGTCGTATTTGCGGGAGTTTGGTATCTGTGATACAATAACAAGCACTGTGAATCGATGAAAAAAGGATTTGATCGTATGCTCAACCGTGAACAGGAGCTGCGCTTCTGCAAGGCCAGAAGAGCGGCCATCGCACTGGACTATTCAAACCTCAATCCGGAGCAGCGCCGGGCGGTTCTGGCCACGGAGGGCCCCCTTCTGCTGCTGGCGGGCGCGGGAAGCGGAAAGACCACCGTCCTCATCCACCGGATCGCCAACCTGATGAAGTACGGCCGGGGCTCCGACTGTGACGAGGTGCCCGAGTGGGTGGGGGAGGAGGAGCTGAACGCTCTGGAGAGCTATGTGGCCAACCCCGATCCCGCGCGCAAGGAGGCAGTGGAGCGGCTGTGCCGGGTGGAAGCGGCAGTGCCCTGGTCCATCATTGCCATCACCTTTACGAACAAGGCGGCGGGAGAGCTCAAGGCCCGGCTGGAGCAGATGCTGGGCGCCTCGGCCAATGACATCTGGGCCAGCACCTTCCACTCGGCCTGTGTGCGCATCCTGCGCCGGGACATTGAGCGCCTGGGCTTCCAGAGCTCCTTCACCATCTACGACACCGCCGACTCCGAGCGGGTCATCAAGGACATCAACAAGGACTTTGGGCTGGACGACAAGTCCTTCCCCCCCAAGACCATTCTGGGGTATATCTCCCGGGCCAAGGACGCCATGAAGCTGGGGGCGGATTACCTCAAGGAGTGCGAGAAGTCCGGGGACTTCCGGCTGACCAAGATCGCCAAGGTCTATGTGGAATATGAGCGCCGCCTGCGGGAGGCCAACGCCCTGGATTTTGACGACATCATTTTACATACCGTTCGGCTGCTGCTGAATTTCGATGACGTTCGGCAATATTATCAGAAAAAATTCCGTTATGTACTCATTGACGAGTATCAGGACACGAACCATCTCCAGTATCTGCTGGCCTCCACCCTGGCGGGGGGACGGGAGAACATCTGCGTGGTGGGCGATGACGACCAGTCCATCTACCGCTTCCGCGGGGCCACCATCGAGAATATCCTCTCCTTTGAGCAGCAGTACAAGGGGGCGCGGGTCATTCGGCTGGAGCAGAACTACCGCTCCAGCCGGAACATCCTGGAGGCCTCCAACGCCGTGATCCGCAACAACCAGGGCCGCAAGGGCAAGGAGCTGTGGACCGATCAGGGCGAGGGAGACAAGGTCAAGTGCTATACCGCCATGAACGAGCACGACGAGGCCCAGTTTGTGGCCGCCCAGATCCTCTCCGATCTCTCGGCGGGCAAGGCGTGGAAGGACCATGCCGTCCTCTACCGGATGAACGCCCAGTCCAACCAGATCGAGCAGGCCTTCAAGAAAAACGGCATTCCCTACCGCATCATCGGCGGTATCCGCTTCTTTGATCGGGCGGAGGTCAAGGACATGGTGGCCTATCTGTGCGCCATCAACAACCCCAACGACGATCTGCGCCTCTCCCGTATCATCAACAATCCGCCCCGGGGGATCGGCGCCACCACCATCGAGCGAGCCCAGGACCTGGCCCTCCAGACCGGCCGCTCCCTGTGGGAAGTGGTCAAGAGTGCCCGGGAGTTCCCCGAGCTCCAGAAGGCCGCCCCCAAGCTGGGACAGTTTACCGAGATGATGGAGGACCTGCGCCGCCTGGCCGGTGAGATGGACCTGCCCGCCTTCTACGAGGAGCTGGTGGAGCGAACCGGCTATGCCGCCATGCTGGAGCAGAAAAAGACCATTGAGGACCGCACCCGCCTGGAGAACGTCCACGAGCTCTCCTCCTCCATCCAGAACTATCTGGACAACGCGGTGGAGGAGCCCAGCCTCTCCGGCTTCCTGGATGAGATCGCCCTCTATACCGATCTGGATAACCACGACTCCGGGGAGGACTGTGTGGTCATGATGACCATGCACTCGGCCAAGGGACTGGAATTCCCGGTGGTCTTTGTGGTGGGGGTGGAAGAGGGAATTTTCCCCGGCATCCGCGCCATCGGGGAGCCCGACGAGATGGAGGAGGAGCGCCGCCTGTGCTATGTGGCCATGACCCGGGCCAAGGAGCGGCTCTATATGACCTGCGCCTCTCAGCGGATGCTCTTCGGCCGCACGAACGCAAACCGGCCCTCCCGCTTCCTGGGCGAGATCCCAGAGGCCTATGTGGAGAAGAGCGGGCGCAACTTCCGCTCCGAGAATGAGAGCGGGGAGGGCGGCTGGCAGCCGCCCCAGCGCCGGGTGCGTCCCAAGCCCGTCTTTGACCGGGGCTACTCGGTGGGCGGCTATTCGAGCGGCTATTCTGCCGGAGCGGGCAGCAGCGGCCAGACCGGTCAGACGACGGCCCCGGCAGGCCGGGGCGTCAGCATGTCCCGCCCCACAGCGGCGGCTCTCCCCAACTTCCAGAAGGGGGACAGCGTGGTCCACAAGGCCTTTGGTAAGGGACTCATCACGGGGCTCACCCCCATGGGCGGGGACGCTCTGGTGGAGATCGCCTTTGAGAAGAGCGGGACCAAGAAGCTGATGCTCAAAGCGGCAGCCCAGCATATGACCAAGGAATAAACAACAAGAGGAGCGACCTTCCGGCCGCTCCCCAGTGTGTGGAATAGATTGGATATATTCCGGTCCTCCGTTTGACCGGAACGGTTAGAGAAGCGGCTCGTTGAGGAGCTCCTCAAAGCTGCGGATATACCGGTGGGAACAGGCGCGGATCTCCGCCTGGCTGGTCTCATAAAAGGGATCGTACACCCCCACCACCCGGATGCCGCTCTCGCGGGCGGTACGGCAGGCGCCGGGGGAGTCCTCGAAGAGGACACACTGCTCCGGCAGTACGCCAAGGTGGGAGAGCACGGTCTGAAAATAGCGGGGGTCCCGCTTTTCCATGCCCAGCTCCTGGGCGAAAAACCGGCGGGAGAAGAGCGTTTCCAGGCCGTGCCGCCGCAGGACAGCCTCGCACAGCTCCGGCACGCAGGCGGTGACCAGCACCATGGTTTGCCCCGCCTCCTGACAGCGGCGGAGAAATGCCCCGGCGCCCGGCTTCAGAGGAACGTGGTGGGCATAGGCGTCCCGGGCCTGCTCCATCCACTCGGCCATGATGGCCTCCGGCGTGTCGGTCAGCCCGTAGTAGTCCCGGGTAAACTGTGCTGCCACCGGGAGGATGGAGTGGCCCACCGTGTGGCAGTATTCCGGGGTGGGGCGCAATCCCCGGCGGGAGAGAAAGCACTCATCCACCGTGACCCAAACGCCGTTGGAGTCGATGAGTGTGCCGTCCAGGTCAAAGAGCAGCATGAATAGGACCTCCGTTCTGATCCGGAAATATCGGAAAAATTTCCCCTCAGGGGATCGATTGAAACATATCATACCACATCAAGGGAGTGGAAACAATCTGTGAATGAACATCTCATGCGCCGCCTGGCAAAGCCCATGCTCTTTGCCGCGGCATTCATCTGGGGCTCCTCCTTTTTCATCATGAAGGGTGCGGTGGACGTGATTCCCACCTTCTACCTGCTGGCCATCCGCTTTACCGGAGGGGCGGCTCTGCTGGCCCTGATCTGCGGGAGAAAGTGGAAACGCTTTACGGCTGACTACCTGTGGCGGGGTGCCATCATGGGGGCCTTTCTCTTCCTGGCCTACTCGGTGCAGACCTTTGGACTGGCCGAGACCACGCCCTCCAAAAATGCCTTTCTGACGGCGGTATACTGTGTGCTGGTCCCCTTCCTCTACTGGCTGGTGGCCCGGCAGCGGCCTGACCGCTATAATATTCTGGCGGCGCTGCTGTGTATCTCCGGCGTGGGTCTGGTCTCCCTGACCGAGTCCTTTACCGTGACCCGGGGAGACGCGCTGACCCTGTGCTGCGCGGTGTTCTATGCCAGCCACATCGTCTCGGTGGCCAAGGTCTCTCCCGGAAAAGACATCTACATTCTGACGGTATTCCAGTTCTTCTGGGCGGCGGTGTACGCCTGGGTGTGCGGCCTGCTCTTCCAGCAGTTCCCGCCGGTAGAGACACTGCTGAATACAGACATGGTCATCCAGATGGGCTACCTCATCGTGATGGCCACCACGGTGGCCCTCCTGTTCCAGAACGTGGGACAGGTCTGGTCCGATCCGGCCTCGGCCTCGGTGATCCTTTCGCTGGAGTCGGTGTTCGGGGTGCTTTGTTCGGTGATCTTCTACGGAGACCCGGTGACCGGCCGCCTGCTGGCGGGCTTTGCGCTGATCTTTGTGGCCGTGGTGTGCTCGGAGACCAAGTTCAGCTTTCTGCGCCGGAAATCGGAACATCCGGCCCAGAGCGTGGGATAAAACCGGATGAGCCGGAGCGATCCGTCCGGGAGGAGCATGCTCCTCCCGGACGGAAATGCGGAACAGGGGTTGACAAACCGGCTGGCAGAGCGTATACTGCATTACAACAACCGAACACTTTAAACCAGTGATGAAGAAAAGTAGCCGATGTGATGGATGCAAAGAGAGCTCCGGGTGGTGGGATCGGGGTCTGAAATCCGCGTGTGAATGGTCTTCAGAGGGCGGCTTGAACGGGAAACTCAGTAGATGCCGACGGGACCCCACCCGTTATCCATCGGGCACGTATGATGGTACGTGAAGCGAGTGGACGTTGCAAGACGTCAATTTGGGTGGTATCGCAGAAGCTGACGCTTTTGTCCCAGGAAGGGGACAGAGGCGTTTTTTTATACCCTGTGGGGCAGCTTCCTCTCTGGCCGCTGGCAACGGCCCCTCCATCGCCCACCCAAACCAATTTCGGCTCCAAGAGCCCATATGGAGGTAACGACTATGAAACAGAACACGATGATGAAGAAAACCCTGGCCCTGGCTCTCGCTCTGGGGATGCCCCTCGCCCTGACTGCCTGCGGCAGCGCCGACTCCGGAGAGTCCGCTGAGGCGGATGGGGCCTACAAGGTAGCGGTGGTCCGCCAGCTGGACCACGCTTCCATGAATGAGATCCGGGACGCCATTACCGCCGAACTGGACGCCAAGGCCGCCGAGCTGGGAATCGCGATCACCTATGGTGACTTCAACGGCAACAACGATCCCTCCACTCTGTCCCAGATCGGGGCGCAGATCGTGGCCGACGGCTATGACGCCATCATCCCCATCGGGACCACCGCCGCCCAGCAGATGGCGGCCACGGCCCAGGCCACCGAGACCCCTGTGATCTATGGTACCGTCAGCTACCCCGAGACCGCCGGTCTCACCGGGATCTCCTATGTGACGGGCACCAGTGATGCGCTGAATGTGGAGCTGCTGCTGGACATGATGCTGGCCCAGAACCCTGAGGTGGAGACGGTGGGCCTGCTCTACTCCACCAGCGAGGTCAACAGCGCCCCCGCGATTGAGACCGCCAAGGCCTATCTGGACAGCAAGGGGATCTCCTACCTGGACAAGACGGGCAACACCACCGATGAGATCGTGGCGGCCGTCAACTCCATGCTGGACCAGGTGGACGCGGTCTTCACCCCCACAGACAATGTGGTAATGAACGCGGAGCTGGCCATCGCTCCCATCCTGACCGAGGCGGGCATCCCCCACTATGCCGGAGCGGACTCCTTTGTGCGCAACGGCGCGCTTGCCACCTGCGGCGTGAACTACACCGACCTGGGTACCCAGACCGCCGACCTGGCCCTGGAGGTCCTCCAGAGCGGCCAGGTGCCCACCGATTTTGTCACCGTGTCGGGCGATATCATCACGGTCAATCTGGATACCGCCGCTGCCCTGGGCGTGGACACGGGGGTGTTCTCCTCCCTGGGCTCCAGCATGGTGGAGGTTCATACGACCCAAGAGTAACATGAAAAGCCCCCGCCCATTCCGGGCGGGGGCTCAGCCTGAGAAAGGAGCGATCCCATGCTCACGATTATCCAGTCCGCCCTGGAAGCGGGGTTTCTCTATGCGCCCGTTGCGCTGGCTCTGTTTCTGAGCTTTTCCATCCTGAATATCGCCGATATGACCACCGACGGGGCCTTTGTCCTGGGAGGCGCAGTGTCCGCCGTGTGCTGTGTGTCCGGCCACCCTATCCTGGCCCTGCCGGCCGCCATGCTGGCCACCGCCGCGGCCGGTTTCATCACCGCTTTTCTCCAGACCAAGCTGGGGGTGCCCTCCATCCTGGCGGGCATCGTCACCAACATCGGCCTGTACAGCATCAACCTGATGGTCATGGGGACCAGTAACCTGTCCATCTTCCAGAAAGCGAGCATCTACACCCTGGCCAGAGATGCCGGCTTTGCCGGGAGCTGGTATAAGCTGGCCGTCACGGCGGGCATCGTACTGGTGGTCTGCGTGCTTCTGGTCCTCTTCCTGGGCACCCGGCTGGGCCTGTCTATCCGGGCCACCGGGGACAATGCGGATATGGTGTGCGCCTCCTCCATCAATCCCACCTTTACGATCACCGTGGGCCTGTGCGTGGCCAACGCCATGACTGGACTATCCGGGGCCATGGTGGCCCAGTACAACACCTTTGCCGAGGTCAACGGCGGCACCGGTATGGTGGTACTGGCCCTGGCCGCGCTGGTGATCGGGGAGACCCTCATCGGCAAGGGCTCCATGGTCCGCCGGGTGCTGGGGGTGCTCTTTGGCAGCATCCTCTACCGCCTGATCTATTCGGCGGCCCTCCGGGCCAATGTCCCGGCCGACTACATGAAGCTGGTCTCGGCGGTCATCGTGGGCGCCGCCATTGCAGCGCCCACGGTGCGGCAGTGGGTGGCCTTCCAGATGCGCAAGCGCCGCGCCCTGGCCGGACGAAAGGAGGAGCAGTGAGATGCTGGAGCTCAGAAATCTTTCTAAGACCTTCAACCCCGGAACGGTCCACGAGAAAAAAGCCCTGTGCGGCGTCAATCTGAAACTGGAGAAGGGGGACTTTGCCGCCATTGTCGGCTCCAACGGGGCGGGGAAATCCACCCTCTTCAACGCCATTGCGGGGGACTTCTTTCCCGATGAGGGCAGCATCATGCTGGGCGGGGAGGATCTGACCTATCTGCCTGCCTACCGGCGCAGCCGCAACATTGGCCGACTCTTTCAGGACCCTATGCGGGGGACCGCCCCCCATATGACCATCGAGGAGAATCTGGCTCTGGCCTATCTCCGCACCGCCAAGCACCAGCGGGCCTTTTTCAGCCGGGTGAGCAAGGCGGACAAGGCCTTTTTCCGGGACCAGTTGGCCCGGCTGGACATGGGCCTGGAGGACCGGATGGGCCAGAGCGTGGGGCTCCTCTCGGGCGGACAGCGGCAAGCCCTCACCCTGCTCATGTCCACCATGGTGCCCCCCAAGCTGCTGCTGCTGGATGAGCACACCGCGGCATTGGATCCGGGGACGGCGGAAAAGGTGCTCCGCCTCACCCGGGAGATCGTGGCCGAGGCGGGCCTTACCTGCCTGATGATCACCCACAACATGAAAAGTGCCCTGGAACTGGGCAACCGCACACTGATGATGGATTCCGGCCGCATCGTGCTGGACCTGAAGGGGGAGGAGCGCCAGGGCATGACGGTGGAGGACCTGCTCCAGCGGTTCCGCGCTGGGGCTGGAAAGGAACTGGACAACGACCGGATCTTGCTCTCCGATCGGTAAAAGAGAGAACACGGATGCCGCCTGCGTGCATCCGTGTTCCGTTTTATGGGAACAAATTGGATTGTCTTTTCGTCTCAGAGGGTATACAATAAACCAAAGAGTTTCCAAAATGGAAAAAACGGGGAAGAAAATCCCCGGCAGAACAACGGCGAGGTGTGACATGGGAGACATTTTATATATCGTAGTGCCCTGCTATAACGAGGAGGAGGTGCTGCCGGAGACAGCCAGGCGGCTCAAGGAAAAGATGGAGCATCTCATCGCCGCAGGCCGGATCTCGGAGGAGAGCCGGGTGCTCTTTGTGAACGACGGCTCCCGGGACAAGACCTGGAGCATGATCGAAGGGCTCCACCGGGCGGACCGCCGTTTCTCCGGCGTGAATCTGACCCGCAACCGGGGCCACCAGAACGCCCTGCTGGCCGGGCTCATGACGGCGAAGGACCGGGCAGACATGGTCATCTCCATGGATGCTGACCTGCAGGACGACATCGACGCGGTGGACGCCATGGTGGAGCAGTACTATGCCGGATGTGACATCGTCTACGGGGTGCGTTCCAGCCGGGAGAAGGACACCTTCTTTAAGCGCTTCACCGCCGAGGGTTTTTACCGGGTGATGAACTTCCTGGGGGCGGAGACCGTGTTCAACCACGCCGACTACCGCCTCATGTCCAAGCGGGCGCTGGAGGGGCTCGCCCAGTTCAAGGAGGTTAACCTCTTCCTCCGTGGTATCGTGCCCATGATCGGCTATACCACCGGCACGGTGGAGTACGAGCGGGGCGAGCGCTTTGCGGGTGAGAGCAAGTATCCCCTCAAGAAGATGCTCTCCTTTGCCATGGAGGGAATCACCTCCCTCTCCACCAAGCCCATCCGGTATATCACTGTGCTGGGCTTTCTGGTGTTTGTGGTGAGTATCCTCATGCTCATCTACTCCATCGTCCGTTGGGCCAACGGGGAGACCGTCATCGGCTGGGCCAGCGTCATCTGCTCGGTGTGGGCCATCGGCGGACTCATCCTGCTGGCCCTGGGGGTTATCGGCGAGTATATCGGAAAGATCTACCTGGAGACCAAGGAGCGGCCCCGCTTCCTCATCAAGGAGGTGCTGGACCAGCATGAAGGAGACTAAATTCCTGGACGCCTCCATCTGGAAGTTTCTCCTGGTGGGGGTGGGGAACACCCTGCTCTCCATGGTGCTCATGTTTGCCCTGGAGGGGTTGGGCTACTGGCCCTCCACCGCTATCGCCTATGTGGCGGGGGCGGTCATGAGCTTTTTCCTCAACCGGTCTTTTACTTTCCGCAGTCAAGAGACCATGGGCCGCTCGGCGGTAAAATTTGCCCTCAATGTGGCGGTGTGCTATCTGATGGCCTACGGCATCGCCCAGCCGGTGATGGAGCTCCTTCCCCAGCCGGTGTTTGTCCCCGCCATCTGGTGGGAGCGGCTGACCAAGCTGGTGGGCATGGGACTCTACACCGTCCTCAACTACTTCGGACAGCGTTTTTTTGCCTTTCAGAAGTAGAAATGAGCGCGGCATAGCCGCTGCCGCGCAGCGGAGAAAAGGAGGATCTTATGAAACGGTTCCTATCGATACTCACGGCGCTGTGCCTGATGTGTTCTCTGGCACTCCCTGCCCTGGCGGCGGGGACGCCCAACTGGGACGGGCCTCTGGGAGAGGGGGCTGGTCCGCATCTCTGCAAGACGGGAAAGGACTATGTCCTGTACTATGATATGTCCGGCTCCGTATACCGCTCCGCCGACGGAGTGACGTGGACCGAGCTGAACCGGCAGTGGACGGAGGAGAGCACGCCTTACAGTACAGGCCTGAATGGTCTGGCAAAAAAGGAATTTGAGATCCTCTGGACGGGAAGCGAGTATATGATGCGGGAGAGTCTGCTGGACGATCCCCGTACCACTACCCACCAGCAATACGGCGACAGTCCCCGCAACAACATGGTCACCTTCCTGGACGAGGAGTTCCGGATCGTGGGCGTCCGGGCCTTTGATGCTCCGGTGACCGCCATCGGCTATGAAAACGGGGTCTACTCCGCCGTGGTGAACGGGGAGAAGGTCACTTTTTCCCGGGCCGACTGGGACCTTGGCCAGGGCCTGGGGGACAATTATGCCGTGGGGGACCACGGGGTGCTGCGAAAGGTGGAGGTGGACGACCCCAACGGCGGCAGTATTATCGCCCGCTTTGACTACTCCATGGACGGGTATTCCTGGGTGACGGTGGAGAACACCCCCTGGACCACCTCCCCGGAGATGGTGCGCATCCTCCCCTCCAGCGGGAAGGACTTCTTTGTGTGCAACACCTACTCCGGTGAGATCTACACCTCCTCGGACGGCTTTACCTGGACCACCCACACCCCCGTCACCGGCACCTGGCACAGCATTGAGGGGGTAGCTTCTCCCATGCGTGCCGATTACATCTTCCGTTGGGCCGGGAGCGGCTATCTGGTCTGCCAGAACGTGTTTGGCACTGGCGGTATGTACGGTGCTGGGGGCGATACCCGGGGTCCCCGGAACAATGTGCTGACCTTTGTGGATGAGAGCTGGAATGAGGTCTGGTCCCACGACTTCGGAGCCCGGGTGCTGGACGCCGGTTTCCAGAACGACACCTGGTACGCTCTGGTTCAGGACGGGGACAGCGCGGCGGTTTGGTCCTCTTCGGACAAGGAGCACTGGGAGCGCACCGACCGGACGGCCCTTCCGGCTGTGACGGAGGCGGACGGACTCCAGTTTGCGGTCCGGGAGAACAGGCTCCTGGCCAGCGACGACGGGGCATATTGGGTGGACCTGGGCGAGTACACGGTACCCGAGGGCACCACCTTTACCGTGCGCCCGATTTTCCAGCAGAATGTGCGGGGAGATGGGGCCATGCTGAACTATGTTTTCCCGGTGGGCGCCGTGCTGGAGAATGTGGAGTCGGACGGAAGCGCCCGATATGGCCGCGTGGTGGATACCGCGGAGGTCCAGGGGCTGCTGCGGGAGCGCTTTGGGATTTCCTACGAGCGCTACTATGTGACGCTGGACGGGGAGAAGCTCTCCTTTGATACGGCCCCCATTGCCCGAAACGACCGCATCCTGGTGCCTCTGCGCGGGATCGCTGAGGCCCTGGACTTCACGGTCACCTGGGATCAGGCCTCCAACCGGGTCCTGTGTGAGCGGGGAGAGACCCGGATCGCACTGGAGATCGACTCTCCCAACGCCTGGGTAAATGACGAGGAGAGAGTCCAGGATGTGGCCCCGCTGGCCTACCAGAACCGGACTTATGTCCCCCTGCGTTTCCTCTCTGAGGCATTCGGACTGGATGTGCAGTGGAACGCAGAGGAAAGGACCGCGATCCTGACCACAGCCGATGCATAAGAAAACGCGCCCCGGCGGAAAAACCGCCGGGGCGCAGTTTGTTCAGTGGGGGTCCCGCAGGAGCAGAATATCCTGGGGCTGAGCGTGCAGAAAGAGCGTGTCGGGATTTCCGAGGGCGGCCCAGGCCTCTTTCTCCAGCTCCAGACGGAGCCGGGAAAAACCGGTCGCGCCCACCGGTGTCGCCAGCATGACCACCATGGTGAACACGTTGTCGATGACCCGGAGCACCCGGCAGGGGATCGTGTTTTCCCCCGCCTGGGGAGCGGGGCGGAACAGATGAGCCCGCACTCCGATGTGGGAGAGGTCCGCCGGGATGGGACCGGTGCATTCCAGGGTCACGCCCCAGTCCAGTGCCTCGACCGAGGTATCACCGGCCCGCCGTGCCCGGGAGACATTTTTGCACCCAGAGAGCAGACAGGAGGAGAGGGTGGCCGGTGCGCGGAAGAGAGTCTCCACCGGCTCCATGGGCTGCGAGCGGCCCCCCTCCAGCACACAGACATGGGAGCAGAAGTGGTAAACCTCGTCCCGGTTATGGGTCACAAAGAGGGTGGGGCCTTCAAACTGGTCCAGGACCTCCATGAGCTCCAGCTCCACCTGCCATTTGAGATAGCTGTCCAGGGCGGAGAAGGGCTCGTCCAGCAGGAGAGCCTTGGGTTGGCTGGCCAGAATGCGGGCCAGGGCCACCCGCTGCTGCTGTCCGCCGGAGAGCTGAGCGGGGCGCCGCCGCTCCAGGCCGGTGAGGAAGAAGCGGGCGAGCAGTTCTTCCAGCCGCTGCCGCCGGACGGACTTGGAGAGCTTCCGGTCCATGCCGGAGAGAATGTTCTGCTCCACGGTCATGGTGGGGAAGAGGGCATAGTTCTGGAAGAGATACCCCACGCCCCGCTGCTGGGGCGGCAGGTCGATATGCTTTTCGTGGTCGAAGAGGGTGCGTCCGTCCAGCACGATGCGGCCCCGGTCGGGGGTGACGATGCCGGCGATGCATTTGAGGGTCATGGATTTGCCGCAGCCCGAGGCGCCCAGGAGGCCCAGAGTGCCGCCCTCCGTCTCAAAGGAGACCTTGAGAGAGAAGGAGCCAAAGTCCTTTTCCAGATCCACCAGAAGGGACATCAGACCACCTCCTCAAAGGGAACGGCCATCCGCTTCCGGGCGGTACGGTCTTTGCGCTCCAGGAGATTGACGGTGAGCAGAACGGCCGCCGAAATGGCGATATTGACCAGCACCCAGCGGTAGGCCGCCGCGTCGTCCCCGGTCCGCCAGAGCTGGTAGACCGTGGTGGAGATGGTGGCTGTGCGTCCGGGCGTATAGCCGGCGATCATGGAGGTGGCGCCATATTCCCCCAGGGCCCGGGCGAAGGAGAGCACCGCCCCGGCGATGATCCCCTGCTTGCAGGCAGGAAGGCGCACCCGCCAGAAAATCCAGGTATTGGAGCGGCCCAGGGTCTGGGCAGCATAGGCCAGATTGGGATCAAAGGACTCGAAGGCCCCCCGGGCAGTGCGGTACATCAGGGGAAAGGCCACCACGGCCGAGGCGAAGACGGCGGAATACCACACCATGGTCAGCTTAATGTCGAAGGTGTTGAGAAACCAGAGACCCACCACCCGCTTGGGGCCCAGGATACGCAGCAGGAAATAGCCCACCACGGTGGGGGGGAGGACCAGCGGGAGGGTGAGCACCACATCCAGCACGCCCTTGACCAGCCGGGGGAGCTTGGCCACATAGTAGGCGGCAAAGAGCCCCAGAAAAAAGATGAGGACCGTGGAGATGGCGGCGATCCGCAGAGAATTATAGAGTGGGTACCAGTCCAAGGGACGGCCCCCTTTCCATTGAGAATACAGAGCAGGCGGCCGGGCGGGAGAGAGTTCCCGCCCGGCCGCAAACATGGTTTGGATTTACGGGAGCACCGTGAAGCCAACGCCCTCCAGGATGGAGACGGCCTCCGGATCGGTGTGCAGATAGTTGAGGAACTCCACGGCGGCGTCATGCCCGGCCTCGGTGCCGCTCTTCATGACGGCGGCGGGGTAGATGACCTGCCCGCACAGGTCCTCCGTGGCCTGATCCACCACGGTGAGCTCATAGGTATAGGCGTCAGTGGCGTAGATGATGCCGCAGTCCACGGCGCCTTCCTTGACCTGGTTGGCCACCTCGGAGACGTTGGTGCCGTAAGTCACCTTGCCCGCGCTGTCCAGCTGGGCGATGTCGATGCCCAGGGTATCCAGGATCTCCAGGGAGTAGGAGCCGACGGGCACATCCTCATTTCCAATGCACAGCAGAGAGAGCTTATCACTGGCCAGATCGGAGAAGGACTGAATGTCCTTGGGGTTGTCGTCGGGGACCGCCAGGACCACCTTGTTTTCCACCAGATCAAACCGGGTGTCCGAGTAGACAAAATCCAGACCGTCGGTATTGGTGCCGGTGGTGTCGGCGCTGTCCAGCTGGTTCATCTGCTTCTGGGCGGCCGAGATAAAGATGTCACAGGGGGCCCCCTCCTCGATCTGGGTCTTGAGGGTGCCGGAGGAGTCAAAGGTAAAGACCAGCTCCACATTGGGAGCGACCTCTTGATAGCGCTCAGCGATCTCGGTCAGCGTGGCCTCCATAGAGGCGGCGGCAAAGACGGTCAGCTCCACTGGCTCCGCTGCCGGTGCGGAGGAGGGGGCCGGCGTGCCGGCAACCGGGGTGGGAGAGGCCGCGGTCCCGCCGCCGGAGCAGGCGGTCAGAGAGGCAGTCATAGCCAGAGCCAGGGTCAGGGAAAGTGCTTTTTTCATGGGAATCAAACTCCTTTACAAAGATGGTAGGCGGACCCGTTTCCAGATCAGCCCATTGGTCCCAGCCCATAGCGTGCGCCGTAGGTGCGGGGACTCGAAGTTGACCCGTCGCGGAGACGGTGGTTCAGCGGGCGCAGTTGCCCGTGGTACCCTTGAGGATGGACAGCCCGTGGGAGAGCGGGGGGAGAATGTACTCCAGACACTCGGTCACCGCCTTGGGGCTGCCGGGCAGGTTGATGATGAGCGCGCCCTTCCGGATGCCGGCGGCGGCGCGGGAGAGCATGGCGCGGGGGGTGATCTGGAGGGAGAGAGCGCGCATGGCCTCGGGGATACCGGGCACATCCCGCTCGGTCACATCCCGGGTGGCCTCGGGGGTCCAGTCCCGGGGGGAGAAGCCGGTGCCGCCGGTGGTGAGGATCAGGTCAGCCACGTCCTCGTCGGCGATGCGGGCGAGCTCGGCGGCAATCTGTGCCCGCTCATCAGGGAGAAGCGCGGTGTGGACCACGGGGTAGCCGGCCTTCTTCACCAACTCCTGGATTACCGGACCGCTCAGATCGGCCCGGGTACCGGCGGCGCCCGAGTCGCTCACCGTGATGACGGCCACCCGGAAGGGGAGCTCCAGACGGAAATCGTCCCCGGGGCGGATGTCGCCGCCGTGGAGTACCCGGGTAAACACACCCTGCTTGGGCATGATGCACTCGCCCATTTTCTGGAAAATAGCGCAGCCGTGGTGGCACTCCTTACCGATCTGGGTGAGCTGGAGGACCACATCGTTGCAGTAGAATTTCGTGCCGATGGGAAGGGTGGCAAAGTCGATGCCCTCCACAATGATGTTCTCGCCAAAGGCGCCGTTTTCCACCTCGGCGCCCCGGGCGCGGAAGGCCTCGATCTTGTCGTGGGAGAGCAGGGAGACCTGGCGGTGCCACTTGCCCGCGTGGGCGTCTCCCTCGATGCCCCACTCCTCCTTCAGGTGGATCACATCCACCGCCTGCTTCTGGGTTCCCTTCTGTTCGCTGGTACAGACAGCAATTACCTTGCTCATGAAATACACCTCGTAATCAAAAATATAGAAATACGGAGAAAGAGGCGGTCAGCCTCCGATCTGGTGCATGTTGTGCCGCTCGTCCTCCCGACGGCCAGTCGCGTCGAGAAAATGGTGCTGGGCGGGCTTGTGGAGAATGGCCGAGCGGATGGCCTCCAGCAGCACTTCGTCCCCGGAGCCGTCCCGGAGGAGGGTGCGCAGATCCCGCCCGGTCTCATACTGGAGGCAGGTCTTGAGAAATCCGGTGGCGGTGAGGCGCACCCGGTTGCACCCGTCACAGAACTGATGGGTCATGGCGCTGATGAAGCCGATCTTTCCCCGGAAGCCGGGAATGGTGAAGTAGTGTCCGGGACCGGCTCCCAGAGACTCGTCACAGGGGGTCATGGGGCCGAAGGCAGCCTCCAGCATGGCGCGGACCTCCTCCTCCGTCCGGCGGGGGAGGGAGCCGCCCAGGCCGATGGGCATGAGCTCGATATACCGCACCGCCAGATCGTGCTCCCGGGCCAGGTCGGCCAGGGGGACCAGCTGCGCGTCGTTCTCCCCCATGGGGACGCAGTTGAGCTTGACCCGCAGGCCGGGGGCATCCAGAGCGGCATAGAGGCCGGAGAGAGCCTGGTCCAAAGCGTCCCGCCGGGTGATCGCGGCATACTGGGCCCGGTCCAGGGTGTCCAGACTCAGGTTGACGGCGGTGAGTCCCGCCTCCAGCAGGGCGGGAAGCTGTTCCTGGAGGAGCAGACCGTTGGTGGTCAGGGCAATGCTCCCGATCCCGTCGATGGCGTGAATGCCCCGGACCAGCTCGGGCAGGTCCCGCCGGGCCAGAGGTTCGCCGCCGGTGAGCCGGACCTTGCGGATACCGACCTGTGCAAAGAGGGAGCACAGCCGGATGATCTCCTCATAGGAGAGCATTTCCTCATGGTCCATCCACTCCACCCCCTCGGGGGGCATGCAGTAGACGCAGCGCAGGTTGCACCGGTCGGTCACTGAGATCCGCAGATAGTCGATGCTGCGGCCGAATCCGTCGATCATAGCCGCCCCTCGCCTTTCAGATAGTCCAGCACCACCTGGGCGGCGGCCTGTCCATCAAAGGGAATGGAGGGGACGCCCTCCACCGTGAGGTCCTGATCGGTGACCAGCGCCAGAAGGGTGGCGGGATCACAGACGCTCTGGGTGGAGTTGCCCGCGCGCACCAGCTCCAGCTTGGGCCAGGTGGAGTGCTTGAAGCCCTCCAGCAGGACCAGGTCGGCGTCCGGGAAGCGGGCGATGAGCTCCCGCTCCTCCACGGCGTCCCGGCGGACTACCTTGTATTTCTCGCCGTCAAAGATGGCGGTGCCCCAGGCCCCGGCCTCCATGTGGATACCGGTGTCGGTCCCCTCGGGATCGGCCTGGAAGGAGTGGCCGTCGTGCTTGACCGTGGCCACCTTGAGACCGGCGGCCATCAGATGGGGGAGCATGGCGGCAATCAGCGTGGTCTTGCCGGAGTTCTTGACGCCGCTGACCGCCACCACAGCGGGGGAGTGGTGGCCGTGATTGGTAAAGGTGCCCGACTTGCCCCCCTCCTTGTAGACCAGGTGGATGTCCGAGATCTCCATGGTCTTGTCAATGGCTTTACACATGTCGTAGATGGTGAGCAGGGCGACGGATACGCCGGTGAGGGCCTCCATCTCCACGCCGGTCTTGGCGTCCAGCTTGGCGGTACACTCGGCCAGAACGGCACACTCCTCGTGCAGAATGGTAAATTCCACTGTGCAGTGGGAGAGGGCCAGCGGATGGCACAGGGGGATGAGCTCCGAGGTGCGCTTGGTGGCCAGGATACCGGCCACCTGGGCCACGCCCAGCACATCGCCCTTGGCGGCAGTATGGCCGGTGATGGCGTCCAGCACCGCCCGGGAGACCTTGATCTTGCCCTGGGCCACGGCCAGACGGCGGGTGGGAGATTTGGCCGAGACATCCACCATGACGGCGTTGCCCTCGGCGTCAAAATGATTGAATTTGGGTTCCATAGAGACCTCCAGATCAAAACAGATGGGGAAGCGCGGAGCGGCTCAGAGCAGGAGGACCGTGACGGTCTGTCCCTCCTGCACCGGGGGAGAGCCGGCGGGGAGATCCACCAGGCAGTTGCATCCCACCAGGGAGGCGAGCATGCCTGAGTCATTTTTTCCGGTCAGGGAGACGCGGCCCTCCTGATAGAAGCCCCGGAGAAAGCGCCGTCCGGGGCTGGCCTTGGGGAAGGAGCCCTCCACCACGGCCGTCCGGGAACGCAGGGAAAAGCGGGATTCCCCGGTGAGAGCGGCCAGAAGGGGCCGGGCCAGCAGTTCAAAGGTGGCCGCGGCGGCGAAGGGGTTGCCCGAGAGGGAGAGGATGGGCTGCCCCTGCCACAGGGAGTACATGGCGGGGGTGCCCGGCTTGAGGTTGACCTTCCAGAAGACTCGCTCCGCCCCCAGGAGGGGGAGAGCCTCGTGGAAGATATCCTTGTCACCGGCGGAGACGCCGCCGGTGGTGATGAGCAGATCACACTCGCCCAGGAGCTGAGCCATGGTGTCGGCCACCTCCCGAGGATTGTCGCCGATGAGCAGCCCCTTCACATCTGAGACCCCCAATTCCCGGAGGCGGGCGGTCAGCAGCTCCTGATTGGAGCCGTAGATCTTCCCGGCGGGGAGGGGATGGAGATCGGGAGAGACCACTTCATCTCCGGTGGAGAGGACCCGCACCACCGGCCGGCGGCGGACCGGCACGGAGGAGAGGCCCGCACTGGCCAGCACGCCCACCGCGGCGGCGTCCACCACGGTCCCGGCGGGGAGGAGCACCTCGCCCGTCCGGTAGTCCTCCCCCCGGTCGCAGTAGTTGTCGTGGGGGGAGAGAGCGGCATAGATCTGGACCTGTTCCAGACCGTTGTCGGTCCGCTCGTGCTGGAGAACACAGTCACATCCCCGGGGCAGCATGGCTCCGGTCATGATGCGGATGGCCTCCCCGGGGCCAAGGACACGGGAGGGGACGCCGCCGGCATAGACGGTCTCCACCACCCGGAGGGAGACCGGATGTTCAGGGGAGGCCCCTGTGAGATCAGCGGAGCGCAGGGCATAGCCGTCCAGAGGGGAGCGGTCAAAGGGCGGCTGATCCAGAGGTGCGGTCACATCTTCGGCCAGGGTCCGGCCCAGCGCCTCCTGCCGGGAGACCTGCTCCACACCCAGGGGGCGCACGCTTTCAGCCATCAGCGCGCGCGCCTCTTCCAGCTCGATGCGGGTACGCATAGTTTATTCCTCCTTGCCGAAGGGGCAGATAGGGTAGTGGCAGTGCTCACAGCCCAGGCACAGTCCGCCGTGGCCCAGCCGGGCCAGGTCAGCACGGGTGACCGGGACATTGCACAGTACCCGGGGGAGGATGAGATCGAAGATGGTGGCCTTGGCATACATGACGCAGCCGGGCAGACCCATGACGGGGGTTCCGTCGGCAAAGAAGCCCAGCAGGAACATGGCGCCGGGGAGTACGGGAGCGCCATAGGCGGTCACCTGAACGCCGGCTGCTTTGATAGCGCCGGGGGTCTGGTCGTCGGGGTCCACACTCATGCCGCCGGTGCAGAGGATGAGATCGGCCCCGGAGGCGTGGGCCGCCTGGATGGCGGAGACGATCTGCTCCCGGTCATCGGGGACCTTGACGTGGGAGATCACATCCACCCCGAACTTGGCCAGCTTGTCCAGCAGCACGGGGGTAAACTTGTCCTCGATGCGGCCCAGGAAGACCTCGGTGCCGGTGGTGACCACCGCGGCGGTCTTGCGGACAAAGGGGAGAAGCTCCAGCAGAGGGGTATCTCCAGCGGCCTCCTCGGCGGCGCGCACCTTGTCCTCCGACACGATGAGGGGGATGACCCTCATACCGGCCAGCTTGTCGCCGGGATGGACCACCGAGTTGGTGTGGCGGGTGGCGATCATGATCTCGTCCAGGGAGTTGACGGCCAGCAGCCGCTCCACATCCACCCGGAACAGGCCATGGATGGCGGCCTTGAGCTCGATCTTGCCCTCCTTGACCTCGGTGGCGGTCATGTTGTCATTCTGGGAGATGGCCCGCAGACGCTCGGCGGCCTCGTTCTCGTGGAGCATGCCTTCCGTCTTTTCCCAGACATAGAGGTGATCCTTTCCCATGGAGAGCAGGACGGGGATATCCTCCTCCGTCACGATATGGCCCTTGCGGAACCGGGCATCCTTGGTGACGCCGGGGATGATCTGGGTGAGGTCGTGGCAGAGCACATGGCCCACCGCGTGCTTTGTTTCAATGAGCTTCATTTGGACGGTTCCTCCTTAAAATAAAAGGGAAAATGAAACAGGGAGCGCCGGCCTGAAAACAGGCGGCGCTCCCGGATAGGACAAAAGAGCGGGAGAAATTCTCCCGGCGGGAAGCAGCCCCTTTTCAAGTGTGGAAGGCCGGGCGGTTTCCCGCCTGACCCGCGGCGCGATCTCATAGCGCCCGGAGGGGGCACCTTAGAGATCTTTGCTCGGAGCGCAGATATATCATTTTTATGGAGCAGGACCGAATGGAAGGGCCCTGCGTCACTTTATTATACTATATAGTGTAGTCACTTGCAAGAAAAGAAATGGTCCACTGCGTGGACGTGTGCCGGAGGGAATGGTATACTGGAGAACAAAACGAGACATACTGGAAAGGAAGATGGGACATGGAACCTTTGCTGCGGGGACGCTTTGCGCCCAGTCCCAGCGGACGGATGCACCTTGGAAATGTGTTTACAGCGCTGCTGGCCTGGCTGTCGGTGCGATCGGCGGGCGGCACGCTGGTCCTGCGGATGGAGGATCTGGACCCCGACCGCTGCCGGGAGGAGTATGCCCAGGTCCTGGCGGAGGATCTGCGCTGGCTGGGCCTGGACTGGGACGAGGGGTATCAAATGGGGGGACCCCACGGTCCCTACCGGCAGAGTGAGCGGACGGAGCTCTATGCCGCCCGGTTCCGGCAGCTGGAGCAGATGGGATTGGTCTATCCCTGCTTCTGCACCCGGGCCGAGCGTCTGGCCGCCTCTGCGCCCCACCGGGGGGATGGGCAGATCCTTTACAGCGGACGCTGTCGCTCCCTTTCTCCCCAGGAGCGGGAGGAGCTGAGCCGCACCCGGCGCAGTGCCTGGCGCCTCGCGGTGCCGGATGAACGAGTGTCCTTTACAGACGGACATTTGGGGTACTATGAGGAGGACCTGTGCCGGGCGTGCGGTGACTTCATCATCCGCCGTTCAGACGGGGTCTATGCCTATCAGCTGGCAGTGGTGACCGACGACGGAGCTATGGAGATCAACCAGGTGGTGCGGGGGCAGGACCTGCTGGATTCCACCCCGCGGCAGATCCTGCTCTATCGTCTCCTGGGCCTGCCCCAGCCGGTCTTTTACCATGTTCCCCTGCTGCTGGCAGAGGATGGGCGGAGGCTCTCCAAGCGGGATATGGACCTGGACATGGGGGCCCTGCGGGCGCGCTATTCACCGGAGCAGCTGGTGGGAAAACTGGCCTTTTTGGCGGGTCTCTCCCCCACTGGGGAGCCGGTCCGTCCGGCAGAACTGGCGGCGGATTTTTCCTGGTCCAAGGTGCCGGAACGGGACGTTATCGTGCAAACGTCGATGTTTGGAGAATAAACCAAATAGTATAAAAAGTGCGCCGGAATTAAATAATCGTGTATTTTAAATAATTTTTATATGAGATACGGGCTTGTATTTGAAAACTCGATATGTTATAATATGACCATCGAAAAAACAAATATAGTCTGGATGATGACTGCGGGAGAGTTTCTGTTCCGACAGGAGTGGAACACCGAAGGTATAAGCGGCCCCATTTTGCCGAGTGGGACGCCAATTTCTCAGGTCCCGAGAACCGCAGGCGGACAGAACTCTGAAAAGACCATGATTCTCGTAACATGGCACCGAAGGGGCAACCCCGACTCACCGGGCGGGGGAAACTCTCAGGTTTTCAACAGGGCGCAGGGCATTACATGATACGTATACCCTGCCCCTGTTTTTTTGCAAAGGAGAGACTGTCTTGCTTTTGGTGACAAACAACGAGAAGGTCCGGGAAAAGTTCGGATCTCTGTGCACCCTCCAGTACGTGGAGGGCGGACATGTGGACGTACTGATCCACGTGCGGGATCTGGTCCATCAGGGCCACAAGCTGCTGACCCATCCGCTGGCCGGCAGTGTAAAGCCCAATGAGACCCCCTTCCGCTCAGTTGCGCTGGACGACGCGTCCGGGGCACTGGATCTGGAGTCACTGGAATTGATCGAGGCAGCGCTCAACGTGTGCCGGCAGTTTCCGCCCCGGTTCCACCGGGGAGAGGATGCCCCGGCCGACATGCGGGAAGACTTTGCAGAGATCGATTTTCGGCTGATAGACGGGGCCATCGCCCCACAACTACAATAAGGAGAGTGAGACTTATGCGGCTGGAATTAGGCGAAATTCACATCAGCGACATTAAGCTCGGCGACTGCTCCAAGGTGGAGAACGGCACCCTCTACGTCAACGTGGAGGAGCTGCGCGCTCTGCTGCTGGAGGACGAGGACCTGGCCTCGGTCGACTTCGAGGTGGTTCATCCCGGCGAGTCCGTGCGTATCATCCCTGTCAAGGACGTCATCGAGCCCCGTGTGAAGGTGGAGGGCTCCGGCGGTGTCTTCCCCGGCATGATCTCCAAGGTCACCACCGTGGGCAGCGGCAAGACCCATGTTCTCAAGGGCTGCGCCGTGGTCACCACCGGTAAGGTGGTTGGCTTCCAGGAGGGTATCATCGACATGACCGGCCCCGGCGCCGAGTATACCCCCTTCTCCAAGCTCAACAACCTGGTTATGATCTGCGAGCCCAAGGAGGGCATCAAGCAGCACCAGCACGAGCACGCCATCCGTATGGCCGGCCTGAAGGCCGCTGCCTACCTGGGCGCTCTGGGCAAGGATGTCACCCCCGACGAGACCAAGGTCTATGAGACCAGCGGCGTCATGAGCGGCAAGGAGAAGTATCCTGACCTGCCCCGCGTCGGCTATGTGCTGATGCTCCAGAGCCAGGGCCTGCTGCACGACACCTATGTGTACGGCGTTGACATGAAGAAGTCCATGCCCACCATCCTGAACCCCACCGAGACCATGGACGGCGCCATCCTGAGCGGCAACTGCGTGTCCGCCTGTGATAAGAACACCACTTATCATCACCTGAATAACCCCGTCATCCATGACCTGCTGGAGCAGCATGGCAAGACCCTGAACTTCGTGGGTGTCATCATCACCAACGAGAACGTCTACCTGGCCGACAAGGAGCGCTCCTCCGACTGGTCCACCAAGCTGGCTCAGTTCCTGGAGCTGGACGGCGCTCTGGTCTCCCAGGAGGGCTTCGGTAACCCCGATACCGACCTGATCATGAACTGCAAGAAGCTGGAGGCTGCCGGCATCAAGACCGTCATCATCACCGACGAGTACGCTGGCCGCGACGGCGCTTCCCAGTCCCTGGCTGACGCCGATCCCGCTGCTGACGCCGTGGTCACCGGCGGCAACGCCAACATGGTCATCCACCTGCCCAAGATGGACAAGGTCATCGGCCATCCCGAGGCTGCCAACATCATCGCCGGCGGTTTCGACGGCGCTCTGGAAGCTGACGGTTCCATCACCGCCGAGCTGCAGGTCATCACCGGCGCGACCAATGAGATGGGCTTCAACAAGCTCAGCGCCAGATAAGGAGGGGAACTGCTATGAGTCTGAGAGTTGTTCATTATATCAACCAGTTCTTCGCCCAGATCGGCGGCGAGGAGAAGGCTGATTACGCCCCCGAGTACCGTGAGGGTGCTGTGGGCCCCGGCCTGGCTCTGAACGCTGCGTTCAAGGGCGAGGCTGAAGTGGTGGGCACCGTGATCTGCGGCGACTCCTACTTCAACGAGAATCTGGACGCCGCCAAGGCGACCGTCCTGAAGATGATCTCCGACGCCAAGCCCGACGTCGTGGTCTGCGGTCCCGCGTTCAACGCCGGCCGTTACGGCGTGGCCTGTGGTACCGTCGCTGCTGCCGTGAAGGACGAGCTGAACCTGCCCGTCGTGACCGGTATGTACGAGGAGAACCCCGGCGCCGACATGTTCAAGAACAAGGTCTATATCATCGCCACCAAGAACAGCGCTGCCGGCATGCGCGACGCTGCTCCCAAGATGGCTTCTCTGGCCATCAAGCTGGCTAAGGGCGAGAAGATCGGCGCTTCCGCCGAGGAGGGCTACATGCCCAACGGCCTGCGCGTGAACTTCTTCGAGGCTGAGCGCGGCTCCACCCGTGCCGTGAAGATGCTCCTCAACAAGCTGGCCGGCAAGCCCTACACCACCGAGTTCCCCATGCCCTCCTTCGACCGTGTCGCTCCCGGCGCTGCCATCACCGATCTGGCTCACACCACGATCGCTCTGGTGACCTCCGGCGGCATCGTGCCCAAGGGCAACCCCGATCACATCGAGTCCTCCTCCGCCTCCAAGTTCGGCCGCTATGACATCAGCTCCTTCGAGGATCTGACCGCTGCCGACCACGAGACCGCTCACGGCGGCTATGACCCGGTCTACGCCAACGAGGATGCTGACCGCGTCCTGCCCGTCGACGTGCTGCGCAAGATGGAGAAGGAAGGCAAGATCGGCGGCATCTATCCCTACTTCTTCACCACCGTCGGCAACGGCACCGCCGTCGCCAGCGCCAAGAAGTACGGCGAGGCCATCGGTAAAGAGCTCCGGGATGCCGGCATTAAGGCCGCCATCCTGACCTCTACGTGAGGCACCTGCACTCGTTGCGGTGCAACGATGGTTAAAGAGATCGAGCGCGCTGGTGTCACTGTGGTTCACATGTGCACCGTTACCCCCATTTCCATGACCGTGGGCGCCAACCGTATCGTGCCCACCATCGCCATTCCCCACCCCCTGGGCAACCCGGCTCTCACCCATGAGGAGGAGTTCGAGCTGCGCTACAAGCTGGTGGAGAAAGCCCTGAAGGCCTTTGAGACCCCCGTGGACGACCAGACCATCTTCGACTGATCGAACTAGGATATCCCCCGCAGTCCATTGGACTGCGGGGGATGTTTTGTTATCCAGGGAAGATTTACAGTTTGGTGATTCTTTTTTCTATGAGAGATGGTATTCTTTTTTCAGACTAGGTTCAGCTTCATGGAGTACAATGGCAAAAAACAGAAGGAGTGGAAACGCGGTGCGTATTTTGATTGTGGAGGATGAGAGACGTCTGGCCGAGACACTGGGGCAGATCATGCAGGAACAGCATTACCAGACGGATCTGGTGGACGATGGTGCGGATGGGCTGGACTATGCCCTCTCCGGACAGTATGATCTGGTGATCCTGGATGTGATGCTGCCCCGGCTGGATGGGTTTGAGGTGGCCCGGCGGCTCCGCGCAGCCCATATCTCCACCCCCATTCTGATGCTGACTGCCCGGGATGAGACCAGCAACAAGATCACCGGTCTGGACTGCGGAGCGGACGACTACATGACCAAGCCCTTCGACGCCGGAGAGCTGCTGGCCCGGGTGCGGGCCCTGACGCGCCGGCAGGGTGAGGTCCTCTCGGAGTGTCTGACCGTGTCGGATCTCTCCCTGAACCTCTCGACCCGCTGCCTCTCCTGTGCGGGGAAGTCGGTACGCCTGGGTTTTAAGGAATTCGATGTGCTCAAGCTCCTCATGTCGGCGCCCAAGGCCGTGGTACCCAAGGAGGATATCATCTCCAAGGTGTGGGGAATGGAATCGGATGCGGAGGATAACAACGTAGAGGTCTACATCTCCTTTTTGCGTAAAAAGCTGAATTTTTTGAACTCCAGAGTGGGGATCGGAACGGTGCGCAAGGTAGGCTATCACCTGGATATCCCTCTGAGTTGACGGAGGCACCGTCATGCTGAAGAAGCTGAGGCGAAAGTTTATCCTCATCAATATGATGCTGGTGAGTCTGGTTTTGCTGATCGTATTCGGCGCCCTGCTGGGCTCCACATCACAGCGTCTGCGTGGACAGAGTGTCTCCGCCATGCGCCTGGCCCTGAAATGAGCAGAAGGCATGGCACCTCCGCAGATTGAAATTGATCTGCCGGAAGGGGAGGAGCCGGGAGCGGGACGAGGAAACCCGGATGCCCGTCAGCTGGCGATGGTACCGGTATTTGGGGTAGTATTGGATGAGAACGGAAATATCGACTCCTATGCCCCCGGAGGAAATGTACAGGTATCCCAGGAAGCGCTGGAGCAGGCGGTCGAGGAAGTGCAGAAGCAGGGTGTGCCCGAGGGAACCATTACCGAGCCCAGCCATCTGCGCTATCTGGTGGAGTGGGACCGGGATGGAAAGCTCCGCATTGCCTTTGCCGATATGCGCTGGGAGCGGGAAAACCTGATGGACCTGGTCGTCACCTCTCTGCTGGTGGGAGCGGGGGCCCTGGTGTGCTTTTTTATTGTGAGTCTCTTCTTGTCCTCGCTGGCCCTGCGCCCGGTGGAACAGGCATGGGAGCAGCAGCGGCAGTTTGTGGCCGACGCCTCCCATGAGCTCAAGACGCCACTCACGGTCATTCTGGCCAATGCGGGCATTGTGCTCTCCCACCCGGAAGACTCGGTGGAACAGCAGAAGAAGTGGCTCACCTTCATCCAGGAAGAGGCGGGACGTATGAAGGAACTGGTGGAGGACCTGCTTTTCCTGGCCAAGAATGATGCCGCCAGGCTGCCGCTGGTCTATGCTCAGCTCTCCATGAGCGATCTCACGCTGGGATGCCTGCTCCCCTTTGAGTCGGTAGCCTTCGAGGCGGGGGTAGAGCTGGACAGTGAGATCCAGCCCGGGATCTTCCTCCAGGGGGATGAGGGACAGCTCCGCCGTCTGGTGATGATTCTGCTGGACAACGCGGTAAAATACGCCGGAGAGCACGGTGCGGTACGTCTGACCCTGACCCGGCAGCAGGAACGGGTACGTCTGATGGTCCACAATACCGGGGAGCCCATTCCACCGGAGCATCTGCCCCACCTGTTTGAGCGCTTTTACCGGGCGGACAGTGCCCGCAGCCGGGATCAGGGCGGATACGGACTGGGACTGGCCATTGCCCGTACCATTGTGGAGGTCCACGGCGGAAAACTGACGGTGACCAGTACACGGGAACAGGGGACCTGTTTTACGGCCAGCCTTCCACAGCGCCCCAGGGGAAGTGGATGGGCCAGACTTCCAAAGACATCCAAATAGTGTATTTTTCAGACCGGTATAGAGCGGAAAAGGCTCTGTACCGGTCTTCTTTTCGGAACAGAGGGCAGTGTCAGAGGATTTTCACATATCCTTAAAGGCTTTTTAAGATTTCGGTTGTCTTTTTCTAAAGACTTGCCTGCTATACTTTAGGCCATAAAGGAGGGAGCGCCATGAAGATCCTCATACTCACCGGAAAATTTGGACTGGGACACTGGTCCGCCTCACAGTCGCTGCGGCAGCAGATCAGCCGGGATTTTCCCAGAGCGGAGACGGAGGTGCTGGACTTTTTTGCCTATGCCATGCCGAACAGCTCCGAGGCCCTTTACAAGGCGTTTGACCTGTTGGTGACCTATGGATACGGGCTGTTCAATGCCTATTACCGTATGGCGGACCGACTGCCCTCCGACACCCATTCTCCGCTGGACCGGCCTATGCTGGACAAGCTGGAAGAGCTGCTGTGGGAAAAGCGGCCCGATGCGGTAATCGCGACCCACCCCATCTGTGCCGGTCTGGTCTCCCGCTATAAAGAGGAGAGCGGTGACCGCCTGCCGCTGGTCACCTGTGTGACCGATCTGTCCACCCATAATGAGTGGCTCCACAGCCGGACCGACGGCTATCTGGTCGGGAGCCGGGAGATCAAGGAGCGGCTGATGGAGAAAGGAGTGGAGGCCGGGCGCATCCACGTGACGGGGATCCCGGTCAAAGAGGAATTCCGCACCATCAGCCACCGCCGGGGCGGCGGAGAGCGGCGTCTGCTCATCATGGGCGGCGGATTGGGCCTGCTGCCCAAGAAGGACTCCTTCTATGACGCCCTGGATGAACTGCCCGGTGTGCGCACCACCATTCTCACCGGCCACAATCAGCGGCTCTACCAGCGGCTTTCCGGGCGGTATGAACACATTGAGGTGGTGGGCTTTACCGACCGGGTGTGGGAGTATATGGAACAGGCCGACCTGATGCTCACCAAGCCCGGCGGCATCACGGTCTTTGAGAGCATCTTTGCCGAGCTGCCCCTGCTGCTGTGGGAGCCCTTTCTCCAGCAGGAGAAGAACAACGCCCGCTTCCTGCTGCGCTCCGGCCTGGCTAGGGCGGCGGCCAAGGAGCCGGAGGAGTGCCTGGCGGCCATCCAGGGACTGCTCTATGACGACCGAGCCCTTGGGGAGATGTCGGCGCGCATGCGGGCGCGCAAGCGGGAATTGCAGGCTGCGGGACTCGCCCGCATTCTGGAGGCCATGACGCGGGAGACGGAAGTGTGTGCCTGATTCCCGGAACGGTAGAACAAAGGAAGTGAAGGGTATGTCCAATAAGAGAAACCTGGCCGGCGTCCTGTTGCTGGCAGTCCTGATGGGGGTGACCGGCTTTGTGCTGCTGCGGGATCAGCCGCTGGGCAGCTTGCTGGAGATCCTGCACCGGGTGGATGGACGCTATGTACTGCTGGGACTGGGTCTGATGCTGGTCTTTGTGGGATGTGAGGCCATGTGTACCCGCCTGATTCTGGGACGGCTGGGGCACCGGACGCCCTACCGCCGCTGCCTGTGCTATTCCTTTGTGGGATTCTATGTGAGTTCCATCACGCCGTCGGCCACAGGAGGGCAGCCGGCGCAGATCTACTATATGTCCCGGGACGGAGTCCCCGCCGCCCACGGAGCGCTCAATATGATGCTCATTGCCATCTGTTATCAGATCACGGTACTGCTCTATGCCCTGTGTGCCTGGCTCTTTCTGCCGGCGCTGCGCCAGGGGATGGGAGGCGGCCTGGGCCTGCTGCTCCTGTACGGCGCGGCGGTGATGGGGGCGCTGACGGCCGGAATGCTCTCTTTTCTGTGTTTTCCCCATCTGGCCGGGCGGCTTGCAGGGGGTGTTCTGGATCTTCTGAACCGGGTCCACATCATCCGGGACCGAGCGGGCGCGGGCGAGAAGCTGGCACGGCAGATGGAGGAATATGCGGCCGGAGCCGGGGTCCTGCGGCGCAATCCGGCCCTTCTGCCCATGCTTCTGGGGCTCAATGCCTTACAGCTCACGGCGGCCTTTTCGGTGCCCTATGTGGTGTACCGGGCGTTCGGGCTGAGCGGGACGGGGCCGGCGCTCTTTCTGGGAACCCAGGCGCTGGTGACGCTGGCAGTTTCCTCCCTCCCTCTGCCCGGCGCAGTGGGGCCGGCGGAAGGGGGATTTGTGGCGGCCTTTGCCCCGATCTTTGGGGCGGGACTGGTGACCCCTGCCATGCTGGTGAGCCGGGGAATCAGCTTCTATGCCTTTCTGATCATCAGCGGCGCGGTGGCCCTGGCCTTTCATCTGATGGGGCGAAAGGCAGGGAGCAAATGCAGCCTTTTGCATTCCGATAGGAAGTATGGTACAATGAGCACAACCTGACCGGAAGAGAGGTTGTGCAGTATGCATTATCTGGGTATCGACTTGGGCGGAATCAATATCGCCGCTGCGGTGGTGAGCGAAGCGGGTGAAATTCTGGGCCGCGGGAATATCCCCACACCCCGGGGCGCGGAAGCGGTGGCGGATACGATGGCAGCCGCGGCCAGACTGGCGGCTGAGCAGGCCGGCGTGTCCTGGGAGGAGCTGGCCGCTGTGGGAATCGGCTCTCCGGGCACCATTGATCCCCAGCGGGGGGTCGTCCAGTATTGGAGCAACCTGGACTTTGAAAATGTGCCTCTGGTGGACCTGCTGCGCCGGCACTTCCCGGAGCGGCTTCCCATCTACATGGAGAATGACGCCAACGCAGCCGCCCTGGGCGAGTATGCTGTGGGCGCCGGACGGGGAAGCACGTCCATGGTGGCCATTACGCTGGGCACCGGTATTGGCGGCGGCGCGGTATTCAACGGTAAGCTCTATACCGGCTTCAACTATGCCGGGATGGAAGTGGGGCATTTTGTACTGGAGCATGGCGGGCGGCTGTGTACCTGCGGCCGCAGGGGCTGCTTTGAGACCTACTGCTCGGCCACGGCCCTGATCCGGCGCACCCGGGAGAGCATGGAGCAAAACCCCGACTCCCTGCTGTGGAAGCTGGCGGAAGGGGACCTGTCCAAGGTCAACGGGCGCATTCCCTTTGAAGCGGCAGGTATGGGAGATGCCACGGCAGGACAGGTGGTGGATGAATACATCGAATACCTGGGCTGCGGCGTGGCCAGCCTGGTGAACATCTTCCAGCCCGAGATCTTCTGCATCGGCGGCGGGATTTCCAACCAGGGCGAGACGCTGATGGCGCCCGTCCGCTATATTCTCAACCGGGAGGACTACGCCCGGAACAACGCCCACCGCACCCGCCTGATGCGGGCCCAGTTGGGAAATGATGCCGGGATCATCGGCGCGGCCCTTCTGCCCAAATTCCGATAAAAATAGGATACGCCGCCTCTGCACAAAAGGATGCAGAGGCGGCGTTTTTCTATGCCACGGGCTGGAAATCATCCTCACAGGGGGGTGGCTCCTCCTCCGGCTTGGCTTCCAGGGGAAAGAGCGCCAGAGAGAGCCCAAAGAGGACCGCAGATACCACGGCAATGGCCTGAATCCGATTTTTTTCCAACCAGGGGCGGTATTCCTCCCACAGTGGGAGTTTCAGGGCAGAACACAGGGGTTTTGCACTGGAGTAGAGGATCAGGGCCGCGATTACACACACGGCCAGGCGTGTCAGGGTCTCCTGTTTGCTTCCGGAGAGCTCCATGCTCCTGCCTCCTTTGCGTTTCTTTCCACAGGATATGCCCGCATGGTGGAAAATAGAAGGACTTTCACGCGAGGCCGGGGTAGCGGTAGAGGCGGCAGGGGCGTCCGCCGGTGTCGTAGTTGAAGCTGCTGACCACCTCGCCGCGCTCCACCAGATAGTTCATATAGCGCCGGACCGTCACCACAGAGAGTCCGGTCTGACGTGAGATCGACTCGCTGGGCAGCCCCTGGGGCGGGGCTGTGCGCAGGCAGGTGCGGATCCGCTCCAGCGTGCTCTCCTGAACGCCCTTGGGAACCGGATGCTCCGGGGAGGAGGCGGAGGGGGCGAAGAGCTGATCCAGCGCATCCTGGCTGACCGCCTCCCCGGCCACGGCCTGGCGATGGCGGCAGAAGGTATCCAGGGCCTGCTGAAAACGCTCCCAGGTAAAGGGCTTGACCAGGTAGTCCACCACCCCCAGCTTGAGCAGCGCATCCACCGTTTTTGCGTCATTGGCGGCGGTGACCATGATGACGTCCGATTCGATCTCCCGGGCGCGCAGCTCATGGAGCAGCTCCATCCCGGTGAGGAGGGGCATGTACACATCCAAAATGAGCAGATCCGCGGGGTGACAGGAGAGCCACTCCAACGCACTGCGCCCCTCCGAAAAGGTCTGGATCACGGTAAATCGGGGGTCCTTTTCCGTGAAGGTCTTGTCCAGGAGAGACACCATGGGGTCGTCCTCCACGATTACGACTTGATACAATCTGACTCCTCCTCTGGAGCGGCGGGATCATCCCGCCGAAAGGTAATGAAAAACGACGTGCCGATCCCGGACTCCGACTCCACCCGGATCTCGCCGTGATAGGCCGAGACCACCTCCTGCACCAGAGAGAGGCCGGTTCCCCGGCCCCGCCCCTTGGTGGAGCGGCCCCGCTCAAAGAGGTGTGATTGGATCTCGGCGGGAATGCCGGGGCCGGTATCCTCCACGCACAGAAGCAGAGAGGCCTCCGATTCCCGGATGCTGACCGTGATCTCCTTGCTGTCCCGGGGGGACTGGTTGAGGCCTTCGATGGCGTTTTCAATGAGATTGCCCAGAATGGTCACGTAGGCGTCAGGGGGGAGCCAGGGGCTGCCCTCCGGCAGGAAGCTCTCCCGGTCCAGGGTGAGGCGGATACCCAGTTCCCCGGCCCGGCTAGTTTTGCCTACCAGAAGGGCGGCCACGGAGGGCTCTCCGATCTGGTGCATGATGCGGCTGACCGCCTCCTGCTGGGTGCGCTTGGTGTCCATAATGTACTGCTGGGCCTTCTCGGGCTCCCCGATCTGGAGGAGGCCCAGGATCACATGGAGCTTGTTCATAAATTCATGGGTATAGGCCCGCATGGCGTCCACCATGTGCCGCACCCCGGTGAGGTCGTCGGCCAGACGGGTCACTTCGGTGCGGTTGCGGAAAATGCCCACCGCACCGGCGAGGCGGCCATCCTCATACAGGGGCAGCCGGTCGGAGAGTACCCGGACATCCTTGAGGGAGCTCATACTGACATTGTACTCCGGCTTTCCGGTGCGCAGGACCCGGTCCAGCGTGGAGCGGGGATAGACGGTATGGAGGGATTTGCCCACCACACCCTCCTCGTCCAGAGAGAGCATCTGGGCTGCGGCGGTATTGAGAAAGATGATGGTCTCCTCCCGGTCAATGGCCAGGACTCCCTCCTCCAGCGCGTCCAGAATGTCCTCGCGCTGGTGAAAGCGCCGGGCAAAGGCGTCCGGCTCATACCCCATGAGGGAGGCCTTGATGCGGCGGGAGAGCTGGTTTGCCAGCAGAGAGCCAAGGGCGGCGGAGAGCAGCCCGATCCCCGCAAAGCGGAGGATGGTCTGAAAGGTGAGGACGGCCATGCTGCGGACATAGACGCCCACGACCACAAAGCCCAGCAGCGCTCCGCTGTCATCCCGGACCGCGGCATAGGCGGAGTGATCGGAGCCCATGGGGCCGGTCTCGTTGGAGGTGTAGGGGGATGCGCCGGCCAGGACGGCGTTCTGCGCGGTACCGGTATAGTGGGTTCCGAGGAAGACGGAGTCGGGCGCATAATAGATCCGGTTTTCCGTATCGGCCACCAGGATCAGGTCGATGTCGGAGACATGGGACGTGGTGTCATTGAGAAAGGCCGCCAGCTCTTCTCTGGAGGAAGTTCCGTCCAAAACCTCGGCCACCAGAGGGACCCGGGACAGGATGGAGGCGGAGTTGAGCAGGCTGTTGTCCAGCGCGCGGCGTTCGCTGCGCAGGGTGAGATACAGTGTGCCCGCCAGCGAGAGGGCGATGGAACAGGATACAATGATCACATTCAGCCATAAAAGCTGTGCACGGAGGGAAGAACGGGAGGGTACAGACATGGTGGAAAGACTCCTTTCTCTACCAGTATAAGAAAAGAACAACCCGGTGTCAAATGCGTCTGGTTTTGTCAAGTTTAAGAAAATCGGCGAAGATAGAAGACGAAAAGTTCGGAAGAACTCCCTATTACGAAGGCGGAGCCATCTCTGGTATCCTGTTTGAGCAGCGGCCGGAACGGGCCGAAATTTTTTTCGATAAGGAGAATGAACGATGCCTCAGAATAAGCGGGAGAGCCTCATCTATACGGTGTTGATGTGCTTTACCATGGTGCTCTGGATGAGCCTGTACAATGTTGCGCTCCAATATGGAGCGGTCAGTCTGGAAGTTGTGGCGGCGGCCTGGCTGGGTTTCCCCATTGCCTATGTCTTTGCCATGTGCTGCGACTGGTTTCTGGTGTCCCGGCTGGCAAAGGGATTTGCCTTTCGCTTCCTGGTCCGGCCTCAGGACTCGCCTCTGAAGAAGGTGGTGTGTGTCTCCGGCTGTATGGTGGTCCCCATGGTGCTGATCATGTCCCTGTACGGAGCCTGTGAGGGGGCGGTGCACACCGGGATGTGGAGCGGAGTGCCCCTCCAATGGCTCATCAATATTCCCCGCAATTTTGTAATGGCGCTGCCCTTCCAGCTCCTGATCGCCGGCCCCCTGGTCCGCCGGGTCTTCCGCTGTGCCTTCCCGGAGGGGACCGTTCTGGCCTAAGACCTTGGGAACCCAGGGGGAACGGTTCCGCTTTGGGTTATGTTCCATACTTTTTTTACTTTCCAAAGGATTCCCAAAGAAACGGCGCGGGAGTATGATAGCACACGCGAAAACGAGGTGATGTGTTTGGATGGATTCAAGGAAGCGCTGGTGGAGGAGCTGGGCAACCGGATCGCCTTTACAATCCCGGTACTGGGCGGTATCCCGGTGGCCGAGTCGGTGGTAGTCACCTGGATTGTCATGGCAGCCCTCATCGTGTGCGCGCTGGTTCTGACACGGAACCTGCGGGTACAAAATCCAGGCAAGGGGCAGATCGCCCTGGAGGGCGCGGTGCAGTTTCTCAACGGGTTTGTAAAGACCAATCTCGGAACGCACTGGAGACCCTTCGCCCCCTATCTGGGGACGGTGGCACTCTACATCGGTGTGTCCAACCTGATTGGGATCGTGGGGCTGACCCCGCCCACGAAGGACATTAGCGTGACGGCAGCCCTGGCTCTGATGAGCATGGTGCTGATCTATGGGGCACAGTTCCGGTATCGGGGACTGCTGGGCGGCCTGCGGCAATTTGCCGAGCCGATGCCTCTGCTCATCCCCATCAATCTCATGGAGGTGGCCATCCGGCCCCTGGCGCTGTGTATGCGTCTGTTCGGCAACATCCTGGGCGCGTTTATCATCATGGAGATGATCAAGCTTCTGGTGCCCGTGGTGCTGCCGGCGGTATTCAGCCTCTATTTCGACCTGTTTGACGGGTTGATCCAGACGGTGGTCTTCGTATTCCTCACCACTCTCTTTACCGGAGAGGGCATCAAAGAGGAAGAAGCGTAACGGACAGTATATTTTGAGGAGGAAATTACTATGACACTGGGAATCATTGCTGCGGGAATTGCGGTTTTCACCGGCATCGGCGCCGGTATCGGCATCGGCTTTGCCACCGGAAAGGCCAGCGAGGCCATTGCCCGCCAGCCTGAGGCGGCCGGAAAGATCAACAGCGCCCTGCTGATGGGCTGTGCTCTGGCAGAAGGTACCGCCATCTTTGGCTTCATTACCGCCCTGCTCGTCATCTTTATGGGTTAAGGGGGCGTACCCCATGCTGGAATTTGAAGTTTCCACCATCGTGTTTACCGTCATCAACCTGCTGGTGCTCTATGTCATCCTGCGCAAGCTGCTCTTTGGGCGGGTCAACGCGGTGCTGGAGCAGCGGGCCGCCCTGGTGCGGGAAGAGCTGGAATCGGCACAGATCCAGCACAGTCAGGCGGAAGAGCTGCGCAGCGAGTATGAGGCCAAGCTGGCGGACGCCCGGCAGGAGGCCTCCAAGCTGGTGGCCGATGCCCAGAACCGGGCGCAGCGGGCCTATGAGGCCAGACTGGCCCAGGCTGAAACGGACGCCAAGCAGGTGCACAGCCAGGCCCAGGCTCAGATCGCGGAGGAGCGGAAGGCCATGCTGCGGGGCGCACGGAATGAGGTGGCGGCCCTTGCTCTGCTGGCTGCCGGGAAGGTGGCCGGACAGGCCATGGACTCCGCGGCCGAGCAGGCCATGGTGGAATCTTTCCTGGCGGAAGTAGGTGAACGTACATGAGCGAGCTGGCACGCCGCTATGCCCAGGCCCTCTATGAGGTGATGCCCGATGAGACGGGACTGCGGGCGACTGCGGAGGCCCTCATGGGACAGAGCGAACTCTGGGCGGCCCTCTGTGCGCCCACCGTGCGCGCGGAGGAGAAAAAGCGCCTGCTGGGCCGTCTGCCGGAGCTGGACGGACACGGGACCCTGCTGCGCTTTTACCGCCTGCTGGCGGAGAAGGACCGGATGGCGCTGCTGCCCGAGCTCCTGGAAGCCTTCCGGGCTTTGGGGCTGCGGGAGAAGAATACGGCGCGGTGTGTCCTGACCTGTGTCCGCACACCGGAGAAAGAAGAGCTGGAACGAATCCGCCAGGCCCTGTGCAAGCTTCACCACCGGGCGGACATCCAATTTGAGATCCGCACCGATCCCTCCCTTGTGGGGGGATTTACCCTGGAGCTGGAGGGCATCCGGTACGATAAGAGCGTCCGCGGTGCGATGGCCGGCCTGAGCCGGTATCTGGAAGAGAGGCGAATGGCATGAAAACCAAACCGGAAGAGATCGTCGCCCTCCTGCGGGAGGAGATCGCCGGATATGATACCCGCGTACGGCGGGATGAAGTGGGCACCGTCCTGGAGGTAGGCGACGGGATCGCCACAGTCTATGGCCTGGACAAGGCGGTCTACGGCGAACTGGTGGAGCTGGAGACCGGTGTCAAGGGCATGGTCATGAATCTGGCCCGGGACAGCGTAGGCGTAGTGCTGCTGGGCAGCGACGCCGGCGTCCGGGAGGGTACGGTGGTGCGCCGCACCGGACGGGCGGCTGACGTCCCCGTTGGAGAGGCCATGATCGGCCGGGTCGTGGATGTTCTGGGCAGCCCCATTGACGGCCTGGGTCCCATTGAGACCACTGAGACCCGCCCCATCGAGCACGAGGCCAGCGGTGTGGTCACCCGGGAGCCGGTCAATGTGCCCCTTCAGACCGGAATACTGGCCATTGACGCCATGGTCCCCATTGGACGGGGACAGCGTGAGCTGATCATCGGGGACCGGCAGACCGGCAAGACCGCCATTGCGGTGGATACCATCCTGAACCAGAAGGGGCAGGACGTCATCTGCATCTATGTGGCCATTGGCCAGAAGGCCAGCTCGGTGGCCCGCATCCAGGACACCCTGAAACGGCACGGCGCGATGGATTATTCCATGATTGTCTCGGCTACGGCCAGCGACTCGGCCCCCCTGCAGTACATCGCGCCCTACGCCGGAGCGGCCATGGGCGAGTATTTTATGGAGAAGGGCAAGGATGTGCTCATCGTCTATGACGATCTCTCCAAGCACGCGGTGGCCTACCGGACCCTCTCTCTGCTGCTCAAGCGCTCGCCCGGACGAGAGGCCTACCCCGGAGATGTGTTCTACCTGCACTCCCGCCTGCTGGAGCGGGCCTGCCGCCTGACCAAGGAGTACGGCGGCGGCTCCATGACCGCGCTTCCCATCATTGAGACCCAGGCGGGCGATGTGTCGGCCTATATTCCCACCAATGTCATCTCCATTACCGACGGACAGATCTATCTGGAGACCGACCTCTTCTTCGCCGGGCAGCGGCCCGCCGTCAATGTGGGCCTCTCGGTCTCCCGTGTGGGCGGTGCAGCCCAGACCCGGGCGGTTAAGAAAACGGCGGGTACCCTGCGCATCGATCTGGCCCGATTCCGGGAGCTGGAGGTATTCACCCAGTTCGCCTCGGACCTGGATGTCGCCACGCAGCAGGCGCTGGACCACGGAAAGCGGCTTCTGGAGTTGCTCAAGCAGCCCCTCTACCATCCCATGCCGGTGAACCGCCAGGCGGTGATCCTCTATGCGGCCACCAACGGCCTGGTGGACGATGTGCCGCTGGAGAAGGTGCGGGACTTCCTCCTGTCCTTTGCCGCGGAGATGGAGGAGGAGCACGCCGACGTGATGGCGGATATCCAGGAGAGCGGGAACCTGAGCGCTCCGGCCATTGAGACCATCCGCGCGGCCCTGGAGGAGAGCAAGAGGCGGGTGAGCGGCACATGGCAAGCATAAAGGAGATCCGAACCCATATCAAGAGCGTGGAGCAGACGCTGAAGATCACCAACGCCATGTATCTGATCTCCTCCTCCAACCTGCGCAAGGCGCGCAAGCAGCTCAGCGATGTGGAGCCCTACTTCCATAAGATCGAGACCACCATCTCGGATATCCTCCACCACTCGCCGGAGATCGACCACCGCTTTTTTGACAAGCGGCCCGGTATCCCGCCGGAGCGGCGGAAGGTAGGTTATATCGTGATCACCGGCGATAAGGGCCTGGCGGGCGCGTACAACCACAACATTTTGAAGATGGCGGAGGAGCGGATGGCAAAGACGCCCAACTCCTACCTCTTTGTGGTAGGACAGGTGGGGCGCTCCTACTTTACCGAGCGGGGCATCCCCATCGACGGAGAATTTCTCTATACCGCGCAGAATCCCAACATCAGCCGGGCCCGCGATATGTCGGAGGTGCTGATGCAGCTCTATCTGGACGGGAAGCTGGACGAGGTCTATGTCCTCTTTACCAATATGATCAACTCCTTCCGTCTGGAGCCCACCGCCTATAAGATCCTGCCGCTGGACCCGGATGCATTCCCGGACTATGAGGAAAACCGGGACTGCTATAACCGGGACGTGACCTATGTCCCGTCGGTGCGGGCCGTCATGGACCGCCTGGTGCCGGGCTATCTGAAAGGCGTGCTCTTCGGCGCCATGGTGGAGTCCTACTGCTCGGAGCAGAATGCCCGCATGACCGCCATGAAGTCCTCCAGCGACAATGCCAGGGCCATGCTTCAAAAGCTGAACCTCTCCTACAACCGGGCGCGCCAGAGCGCCATCACCCAGGAGATCACCGAGGTGGTGGGCGGCGCCCAGGCGGCCGAGTCATTTTAGGCCGCAGTTCCGCCGGACGGCGGCACAAGCAGAATCAGACAGGAAACGCCCGAAAGGGGATGCGATATCATGAGTGAGAACAAAGGAACCATCGTACAGGTCATGGGACCTGTGGTGGATGTGGCCTTTTCTGACGGCACGCTCCCGGAGCTCAAGGAAGCCCTGGAGGTGGAGCTGGGAGGAAAACGCCAGGTGATGGAAGTGGCCCAGCATGTGGGGGGAGATACCGTGCGCTGTATCATGCTCTCTCCCAGCGAGGGCCTGGGCCGGGGCATGGAGGTCACGGCCACCGGAGGGCCCATCTCCGTCCCCGTGGGCGAGGGCGTATTGGGGCGGATGTTCAACGTCCTGGGAGACGCCATCGACGAGAAGGGGCCGGTCAAGGCCAGCGAGACCTGGTCCATCCACCGGCAGCCCCCGGCCTTTGAGAACCAGCGGCCGGTGGTGGATGTGTTTGAGACCGGCATCAAGGTCATCGACCTGCTGGCGCCCTATGCCAAGGGCGGCAAGATCGGCCTGTTTGGCGGCGCCGGCGTGGGCAAGACGGTGCTCATCCAGGAGCTCATCCACAACATCGCCACCGAGCACGGCGGATACTCCATCTTTACCGGGGTAGGCGAGCGTACCCGCGAGGGCAACGACCTCTGGCGGGAAATGAGCGAGTCCGGCGTCATCGACAAGACCGCGCTGGTCTTCGGTCAGATGAACGAGCCCCCCGGAGCCCGTATGCGCGTGGCCCTGACCGGGCTGACCATGGCGGAGTACTTCCGGGACCGGGAGAAGCAGAATGTGCTGCTCTTCATCGACAATATCTTCCGCTATGTCCAGGCTGGCTCGGAGGTCTCGGCCCTGATGGGGCGGATGCCCTCCGCTGTGGGCTATCAGCCCACGCTGGCCAACGAGGTGGGCGCCCTGCAGGAGCGCATCACCTCCACCAAGGACGGGGCCATCACTTCGGTGCAGGCGGTCTATGTCCCGGCGGACGACCTGACCGACCCCGCACCTGCCACTACCTTTGCCCATCTGGACGCCACCACCGTTCTCTCCCGTAAGATCGTGGAGCAGGGCATCTATCCGGCAGTGGACCCGCTGGAGTCCACCTCCCGCATTCTGGAACCCGATGTGGTGGGCGAGCGCCACTACCGGGTGGCCCGTGGGACCCAGGAGCTGCTTCAGCGGTACCGGGAACTCCAGGACATCATTGCCATTCTGGGCATGGAGGAGCTCTCCGAGGAGGACCGGCGCACCGTAGAGCGGGCCCGGCGTATCCAGCAGTTCTTCTCCCAGCCCTTCTCCGTGGCCGAGACCTTTACCGGACTGGAGGGCCGCTACGTCAAGCTGGCCGATACCCTCCGCTCCTTTGAGGCCATTCTGGGCGGCGAGCTGGACAAATATCCGGAGGCAGCCTTCAGCATGGTGGGCAATGTGGACGAGGTCGTGGAAAAGGCGAAGAAGATGGGGGCGGTATAATGGCCCAGACCAGCTTCTATCTGGAGATCATTACGCCGGAGCGGCAGTTTTACATCGGCCCGGCCCACGCCCTGGTCATCCCCGCCGTGGACGGAGAGATGGGGATCTATCCGGGCCACGAGCCGGTGGTCACCGCCATCGAGCCCGGCGAGCTGCGCTATGAGAATGAGGGCGTATGGGAGAGCGCCGTGGTGGGGTCTGGCTTTGCAGAGATCAAACCAGACTATGTGATCCTTCTGGTGGGCTTTGCGGAACATCCCGAGGAAGTGGACCGCAAGCGCGCGGAGGCCGCCAAACTGCGTGCCGAGGAGCGCCTGCGCCAGAAACAGAGCATCCAGGAGTACTACCACTCCAAGGCGGCGTTGGCCCGGGCCATGGCCCGACTGAAGATCGGGCGGCATTAATAAATCCAACCAAATACAAGAGATACCCCCGGACGGCGGCACAGACAGCCCTGTCCGGGGGTATTTTTGATGGGACACCGCGGCGGAGGGACGCATAGACTGGAAAAGAGTTTTGCAGAGGGAGACCAGGATGCTTTATATACTTTCTCGATAAAGGGCATTGGTTATCATCGAAAGAAGCAATTGGACTTTCGGGAGATGCTTTGCTACGATGAGGTTAATTTTGGAGAAAAGAACCGGGCCAACGCGGGGAAGAGCGAACCGCTCCCCGCGGCCCGGGATTGCCGTCTATTTGGGAAAGGATGTTCTGTATGGAGAAGAATGCGCTTCGCCTGCCCGCCGGATTTGAGAGCTATCAGGAGGCCCGCCAGGCCGGATTTTTGCGAATGAAGCAGCTGAAAGAGTCGGGGGCCCGGGTGATCGGCCTGTTCTGCTCCTATGTGCCCATTGAGCTGGTCTATGCGGCCGGTGCCATCCCGGTGGGACTGTGCGCCTCCAGTGAAGAGCCCATTACGGCCGCCGAGGCAAACCTGCCCCGCAATCTGTGTCCGCTCATCAAGGCCAGCTATGGCTTTGCCCTCACGGATACCTGCCCCTACTTCTATTTCTCCGATCTGGTGGTGGCCGAGACCACCTGTGACGGAAAAAAGAAGATGTTCGAGCTGCTGGGCGAGATCAAGGAGACCTATGTGATGCAGCTGCCCCACAGCCGGGATGCGGCTGCGCTGGCCTTCTGGAAAGAGCAGATCATCGCCTTCCAGAAAAAGCTGGAGGACTTCTATGGGATCACCATTACGGAGGAGGACATCCGGGCGGCCATCCGCCGCAAGAACCGGGAGCGCGATGTGATGCTCCGCTATCTGGAGCTGGGCAAGCTCAATCCCGCCCCCATCAGCGGATACGAGATGGGCACCCAGATCGACGTGGGGAGCTTCTCCTTTGATCTGGAGGAGCGCTGCAAGAATGTGGAGGCCCGTACCGCCCAGGTGCTCGCCGATTGGGAGGCCAATTACAAGGGAAAGCAGAGCGACCGTCCCCGCCTCCTGCTGACGGGCTGCCCCAACGCGGGCGTGCGGGAGAAGATCATCCGCACTGTGGAGGAGATGGGGGCCGATGTAGTGGCCTTCGACACCTGCAGCGGCACCCGGGAAAAGGTGGAAAAGGTGGATGAGAGCAATCCGGACGTCTACGAGGCCCTGGCCCGGAAGTATCTCAACATCAACTGCTCTGTCATGAGCCCCAACGACAGCCGGAGAGGGTATATTGGTGAAATGATCGACGAGTACGCCATCGACGGCGTGCTGGAGATCATCCTCCAGTCCTGCCACACCTATGATGTGGAGTCCTACTTCATCAAGCGCTTTGTGACCCAGGAGAAGGGCCTGCCCTACCTGAACATTGAGACCGACTACTCCCAGTCCGATAAGGGACAGATCAATACCCGCCTGGCGGCGTTCCTGGAGACGATCGAAAAATGAGTTATTTTACCGGAATTGATATTGGCTCCACCGCGTCCAAGGTGGTGGTGCTGGACGAGGCGCGGATGGTGGATGCCTTTGTCCTGCCCACCGGGTGGAGCAGCAAGGAAACGGCCGCCGGTGTGGCCCAGCGCCTGGCGTCCCAGGGGCGTCCCGTGGATGAGGATATGCGGGTCGTGGCCACGGGATACGGCCGGGTATCGGTGGACTATGCCGCCAAGACGGTCACCGAGATCACCTGTCACGGCAAGGGCGGCTTCGCTCTGCTGGGACGGGACTGCACGGTGGTGGACATCGGCGGACAGGACACCAAGGTGATCACCGTGGAGGGGGGCATGGCCTCCAGCTTTTTGATGAACGACAAGTGCTCGGCGGGGACCGGTAAATTTCTGGAGATCATGGCCAACCGCCTGGGCGTGGATCTGCCGGAGCTCTTCGCCCTGGCCGGGCAGGGAGAGCCGCTGGCCATCAGCTCCATGTGCACGGTGTTTGCTGAGAGCGAGGTCATCAGTCACATCGGTGCGGGTGAGCGCCGGGAGGACATTGCCGCCGGCGTGGTGGACTCCGTCGTGAGCAAGGTGGCGGGGCTGTGTGCCCGGCACACCATCCAGGGCGATGTGCTCCTCACCGGTGGACTGTGCGACAGCGCCTATCTGGTCCAGCGGCTGTCCCAGCGTCTGGGCACCACAGTTTACACCGATCCCATGGGCCGCTACGCCGGTGCTCTGGGGGCCGCCCTGATCGCCCGGGGAAAGCGGGGGCGGGAGGCATGATCTTTCTGTCCTTTTATACCACTACCCACAGCATGAAGGGAGAGGCCCAGGCCAAAAAACAGGGCCTGGCGGCCTCCCTGGTCCCGACGCCCAGGGGCGTGGGGGGCAGCTGCTCCCTCTCCCTGTGCTTTGAGGGCATAGAGGCAGAGCGGGAGGCGCAGGCCTTTTTTGAGGAGATGACCGTTCCCTGTGCGCTGTACCGCCAGGAAGGGGAGGAGCTCACCTGCCTGGGCCGGAAGGAGGAGGGGGCATGATCTACCTGGACACCGCCGCCACCAGCCGTCAGAAGCCGGAGCTGGTCTATCAGCGGGCGGCGCAGGCCATGCGGGAGACGGCCAACCCCGGCCGGGGCGGCCACGCGCCGGCACTGGAGGCCGGGCGCATGGTCTATGCCGTGCGGGAACAGGTATCCGCCTTCTTCCACGTGGGAGAGGCGGAACGGGTGGTCTTTACATCCAATGCCACCGACGCCCTCAATCTGGCCATCCAGGGGATGGCCAGACCCGGCGGACACATCGTATCCACTACTATGGAGCACAACTCGGTGCTGCGTCCTCTCCGGGCGCTGGAAGCGCGGGGCGTGCGCCACACGCTGGTACAGGGTGATCCAGGTTCCGGAGTGGTGACGGCCGCTCAGGTTGCTGCGGCGCTGGAGCCCGAGACCTGCCTGGTGGTGTGTACTCATGTCTCCAATGTGACGGGGACGCAGATGCCTGTGGAGGAGATCGGGGCCCTCTGCCGGGCCCGGGGGATCCCGTTTCTGGTGGATGCCTCCCAGTCGGCCGGTGTGTGTGAGCTGGATATGGAGGCCATGGGAATCGACCTGCTGGCCTGCCCCGGCCACAAGGGACTGCTGGCCCTGCCCGGGACCGGGCTGCTCTGTCTGGGGCCCAATGTCCGTCCCGAGCCCCTCAAGCAGGGAGGGACCGGCAGCTTTTCGGAGTATCTGGAACAGCCCGATCTCCTGCCCGACCGGTACGAGAGCGGGACCCTCAATACGGTGGGGATCGCCTCTCTGGGGGCCGGGCTGGAATACCTGGAGGAGCGGGGACTGGAGTCTATCCGCCGCCATGAACAGGCCCTGTGTGAACAGTTCTTGTCTGGTCTGCGTGCCATCCCCGGTATTGAGATCTACGGTGCGGGGGATGCCCGGCGGCAGACGGCGGTGGTGTCCTTCAACCTGCGGGGGATGGACTGTGCCCAGGCCGCTTTCCGGCTGGACCGGGAGTATGGGATCTGTATGCGGGCAGGGCTCCACTGCGCGCCGCTGGCCCACCGGACCGTGGGGAGCTTCCCCCAGGGGAGCCTGCGAGCCAGCATGGGCCCCTTCAATACGGAAGAGGAGATCGAACAGACACTGTCTGCACTGAGTACATTGAGCCGGTAACGGATCATATCATATATAGTATATTCCCATAGAGAGAGCCTTCGCTTCGGTGAAGTGCTCTCTCTTGTTGTTGTATGGCTGTGCGCGCTTCCGATATCCTTCAACTGGGAGGATGAAGCAAAAATCACGGCCAATTGGTAACAAAATAGAAAACTGGATAACATTATCTGATAAAAATATAACTATTTTACCTTATAAAGCGGGAGCACCTCTGATATAATGCATCAACAGCAAAATAGATTTTTTTGGACACAAACAAAAATTTTTTCAATGAAGAAAGAACAGGAGTGGAGCAAATGAAGCAAATCCGTATGCGCGGTGCAGCGGCACTGCTGTCCCTGGCACTGACGCTTCCGCTGATGCTGCCCGGATGGACCGCAAGAGCTGCCGCTCTCGAGGAGAGCGGAGTGGCCATTTCGGAAGAAACCTTCCCCGATGCAGCGTTCCGGAGCTGGCTGACCGACCGGAACAATCTGAATGGATTTGGCAGCGACGGGTATTTTTCCGCCGCAGAGCTGGCTGAGATCAAGAGCATCGACGTCTCCGGGAAGGGAATCCAGACTCTGGAGGGAATCGAACAGTTTTCTGCCCTGGAACAGCTCTCCTGCGAGAATAACCGGCTGAAGGAGCTGGACGTAAAGCAGAACCGTGCGCTGCGCCATCTTCAGTGCAGATTCAACCAGATTGCGGCATTGGATGTATCCGGCCTGGATAACCTGATTTCCCTCAACTGTGAGAGCAACCATATGAAGAGCCTGAATCTGACAGGCTGTACGGCGCTGGAGATCATCTATTGCCGGAGCAACGACCTGCCGGAGGTGGATTTCTCCACCAACACCAGCCTGAAGTTCATTGAGACCTTTGATAACCGGTTGAGCAGCATTGATCTCTCCAAGCTGACGGCGCTGGAATTTGTCCACCTGGACCACAATCTGCTCACCCACATTGATCTGAGCGCCAACACCAATCTCAGCCCGATCGGCAGCGGCTTTGTGGCCCGCAACAATCAGCTGGATACGCTGACCCTTCCGGTCAAGGCGGACCTGGTGGTGGACCCGGATGTCTATGCCGAGCAGGATCCCAAAGTGGGATATGAGCGGGTCGAGTGGTATGAGGATGCAGAGTATCACATTCCGGTCACCGGACCGATCACGGCGAACGGACAGACCCTGTATGCCAAATGGCTCCCCAATGACTACACGATTCGTTTTAACTCCAATGGCGGCAGTGGTTCCATGCCCGAACAGAGCGGCGTATGGGATCAGAAGCTGACTCTGGAGAAGAATACCTTCCGCCGGACGGGCTATGCGTTCCAGGGCTGGAAAAATGTCTTCGGAGACGACGCTTTTTACGACGACGGAAGCGAAGTGCTCAACCTGGCGGGGAAGTACCAGGGCCAGCGGGTGACCCTGTATGTCCAGTGGGAGCCCATCCAGTACACGGTGGCCTTTGATGCTAACGGCGGGCAGGGTGAGATGGCAGAGGAGAGCTATCGGTACGATCAGAGTAAGAATCTCCCGAAATGCACCATGACTGGCCCGGATGATAAGATCTTTGCCGGCTGGGCCACAGAGTGGGACGGCAGCGTGCGCTATCTGGATCAGAGCGCCGTTCGAAATCTGGCCTAGGAGCAGGGGGAGAAGATCACGCTTTACGCGGTGTGGAGAGAAAAGCGGAACAATGCGTATTTGGACGACCTGGATGCCGCGTTTGCCCATTACAGCGCAGAGAACTACACCGTACAGGATTGGAATGCCCTGACCGGCTACTATGGAACTGCATGGAAGGAGCTCTCCACCGCAGAGGAAGAGGAGCTGGAGGGGATCTTTACCCGGGCCACGGAGAATATGGAAGCCGTTGAGACCAGGGAAATGCGCGTGAATGCCATCGTTGCAGCCTGGCGGAGCGAGCACCGGGACGCTTTGGATGCCATGAACAACCATGCAGTGGACGAAGCTACCGCCGAGCGGCTCTATGGCCTGGCGCAGGAGGCCCTGAAAGGGATTGATGCTGCGTTTGTAGTGGAGCACTCCGACCTGGCGGAGACAGCGGATCAGGAGCAGGTGGCCGCACTGGCCAATGAGGCGGTCGATAAGACCCTGCGCAGCCTCTCCCAGCTGGCCGATGCCGCAGCCTGGGTCGGAACCCTGAACGGGCTGTCGGAGCGGCCCTTGTCGGAGGTGACCTCGGAGTGGTATGGTTCCTATGCGGATGCCTGCACGGGTGCGGATACCTATCTCCTCCACCTGAGCCGCACGATGATGCAGGCTCTGGAGGAGCGCCGGGACCTGGCTCAGCAGAAGCAGCAGGCTCTCACACAGCTGCACATGGCGTATCAGAGCTATGACCTGACACGCTATACTGCCGAGAATCAGGCCAAGCTGGAGAAGATTCTGAATGCCGGACGCCTGGCCATCGAGGCGGAAATTCGGCGGCAGACGTGGAGTCGGCCCAGAAGCAGGCGCAGCAGGATATGGCTGCGGTGCCCACCATCGACGGAGGAAGTCAGCCGGGCGGTGGTACCGGGGGAGGTGAGTCCGGCGGCAGCACGGGCGGCAATACCGGTGGCGGCACTGGTGGCGCAGGCGGCGGCGCAGGTGGCGGCGGTGGAGCCGGCGGTGTGACGCCGGAGCCGCCGGTGGAATCCGTCCCGCCCACCCAGACCACGGTGACCGATCCGGTCAGCGGTGCGACTGCCCTGGTGAATACCGATGCAAACGGCGCGGTTTCGGCCCAGATTACCCTTCCGGCCGAGGCGGACACGGCAGTGCTGACCCTGCCGGCCAAGGTGAAGTCCTCGACTGTGGCGGTGATGCACAAGAGTGAGGGGACGACGGCGGTCCTTCCGTGGGCGGTTGCCGTGGAAGAGGGCATGCGGGTACGTGTGTCTCAGTCCTGCCAGATCACGCTGGAGGAGCGGAGTGTCACCTACTCTGATGTGGCGGCACAGGCCTGGTACCAGGATGGCGTGCAGTTTGTCTCGGCCAGAGGGCTGTTTTCCGGCATCGGTGCAGGGCGCTTTGCACCTGAGGGGGCAATGACCCGCTCGATGGTGGCCTCTGTCCTGTATCGCATGGAGGGTGCGCCGGAGTGCACAGAGGGTCCCACCTTTACCGATGTACCTGAGGGAAGCTGGTTTGCGCCCGGGGTGCAGTGGGCCGCTCAGATGGGGATCACCAGCGGCACCGGCGGCGGACGGTTTGCGCCGGAGGAGCCGGTCACCCGAGAGGCCCTTGCGGCCATGCTCTACCGCTATGCGCAGCAGCATGGAGCCGGAGCCATGGGCACCGGCAGCGGCACAGAGAACTTTGCCGACCGGGAGAGCATCTCCTCCTGGGCGGGTGAGGCCATGGAGTGGGCCGCTTCCAATGGCATCCTGCTGGGAAATGGAGGCGAGATCCGTCCCGGCGACTTGGCCAGCCGCGCGGAAGTGGCGGCCATGCTGATGCGCTTCAGCGCCGTGATCGTGGATGCCCAGAGATAACATAGGATGTAAATGCCAAACCGGCGTGCCAGACTCAGTCTGGCACGCCGGTTTTTGTTTTTCCCTATGGAGAGAGGATCAGCCGCCCATATAGGAGAAGTGCATATAGTCGTGATACCCCTCGGCGGGATTGGTGCTGTATGCCCAGGCGTCACCGCCCCAGCTCCAGCCGTGAGCTTTGAAAATACGTACCACCGAGCTGTCCGGGGAGATGGAGTAGGGGTTCTGGCCCGGCTGCCAGCGGCTGCCCGCCAGGGCGACACCGTCCCGGACCTGGTAGTTGTTGTCGGAATTGATGTCGATGGCGGTGCCGCAGTTATGCTCGCCGGTGGCCGAATCGCCGCGCCAGGAATAGCCGCCCAGATCCTGAATGGGGAACTGTTCCGGGTCCTGATAGATCTCGGTAAAGATTTCCGTTACGTCCTGGGCCAGGGCAGCATGTACCTGGAAGGAAGCGGTGGACGCCTTTTTTCCGGAGCCGGAGAGACGCCAGACCGGAACCGTGACCGTGACCATGTTTGCCTGGGCCTCTTCTTTATTGACAAAGCGGCGTTTTCCGGGATCCCCAAAGAGCAGCTGGAGTTTAGCGGTGTTTTCCCCCTGCTCCACCAGCCAGAAGCCCTGGGTCCAGAAATCCTCTGCATTGGCCTCTCCGCGCTCTACCTTGGCCCAGAATTCCGCCTGCGCGATTTCCGATTGGGTCATGGGGCGGTATTCCAGCGTATAGGTGGAACAGGCCGAGCTGACCTGGTAGACCTGGTCGAAACCGGCGAAGGTATAGTGCTGCGCACTCAGGTCCTGCTCAAAGCGGCTGAGATAATCCCCCACGGAAGAGGTAAACTGCTGCTGGGGGAGCAGTTCCTCTCCGGTCTCCGCATTGAGGTAACGGATGGTGATATCCTGTTCCTCGCCCCAGCGAGCCTGATCCACCAGATTCAGCGTATTCATCAGCAGCGTAGCGCCGTCGCAGCGCTGAATGGTATCCTGAAAGCCGAAGGAGCCGTCACTCTTTCCGCGCACCACGCCGCAGCGGACCAGACCGCCAACGGCTTCCTGGTGGAGATCGTCCATGTAAGACCAGTCGGTAAAGAGGGTTGGATCCGGGGCAAACGTACTGAAGCCGCCGCGGACCGACTCGGGCAGGGCACGGTACAGGATCACAGCGGCATCCTGGCGGGAAATGGGGGCGTTGAGTGAAGCAGGGGTGACCGGGAGCGCATCCTCCAGGGAGAGCATACCGCTCTCCAGAGCAGCCGTATATCCGGCCATGTCCCAGGCCTGCCCATCTGCCAGCGCCTCCTGGTAGGCCTGGGGAGCAAAGGAGCGGGCGGAGATCGACAGGAACTGGCCCCAACTCATGGTGGCGGCGGGCTCCATCCGGTTTCCTCCTACACCTTGAAGAATGCCGAGGCTTGCGGCCTGCTGCAAGGTGGAATAGGCCCAGTGGTCCCAGCTCAGATCCGCATATTCTGCCGCCAGGGCAGGCGCTGCGGCGGAGCAGGCCAACATCCCGGCCAAAGCGAGGGTACCGATACGTACGTGGTGCGTCATAGTGCAGGACTCCTTCTCATTCTCTCTGTACTGCGTCCGCCGGAACGGGAAACCTGCGGCGGACAGCTGTCAAATTTTATTTTAGTCCCCGAGAACGGCTGCTGCAATGCAAAAAGTCAAAATAAGTCGAAAAACAGGGCGTATATCTGAGCTTTTCCCCATGCGTAAATATGGTCTGCCCCAAACGAAAGGGCTGGAGATGGAAGTCTGTGTCAAATAAATAAGTTGTCATGTGACAAGACATATGCTACAATAACAGAACATGTTCCGCTGAGCAGTGGGAAATATCGGTGTGGAAAGAGGAAACGTTACATGACGATTGAGCAGCAGATCCAGGATTGGAAGCGGGAGCGGGATGCGGTCATCCTGGCCCATTACTATGTGGCCCCGGAGGTGCAGGAGATTGCAGACTATGTGGGAGACTCCTTTTATCTGAGCAAGGTGGCCCTCGACCTGCCGCAGCAGACCATTGTCTTCTGCGGAGTGGGCTTTATGGGGGAGAGCGCAAAACTCCTCAATGAGAAAAAAACCGTCCTGATGCCTGACCTGGAGGCCGACTGTCCCATGGCCCACATGGCGCAGCCCGAGGAGATCCGGAAGATCCGGGAGCAGGAGGAGGATCTGGCGGTGGTGTGTTATATCAACTCCACCGCCGCACTCAAGGCCTGTGCCGACGTGTGCGTCACATCGGCCAACGCCCTGGATGTGGTGCGCGCCCTGCCCAACCGGAAGATTTTGATGATCCCTGATCAGAATCTGGCCCATTTTATTGCCGAGCAGGTGCCCGAGAAGGAATTTCTCTTCCATCCGGGCTGCTGTCCGGTCCACCAGGAGATCCGCCTTTCCGAGGTGCTCGATCACAAGAAAGCCCACCCGGAGGCGCCGGTTCTGGCCCATCCGGAGTGTCCGGCCGCGCTGCTGGCTCATGCGGACTATGTGGGCAGCACCAGCGGGATCATCCGCTATGCCGCCGAACACGAGGCGCGGGAGTACATCATCTGCACGGAGATCGGAGTGCGGCACCGGTTGGAGCGAGACAATCCGGGAAAGAAGTTCTATTTTCCCGCCACAAGCCCGGTGTGCCGGGATATGAAGCAGGTCACGCTGGAAAAGGTGCTGGAGGTGCTCCGGACCGGAAAGAATGCGGTTTCCCTTCCCGGGGAGCAGAGTGAAATGGCCCGGCGGGCGCTGGAGCAGATGCTCCGCCTGGCCAAGTGATGGCGGAGGACAGGAGAAGCAGATGATGGAAGAAAAAACAGATGTGATTGTGGTGGGAACCGGCGTGGCCGGGCTGTTCAGCGCGCTGAACCTGCCCCGGGGGATGCGGGTCCTTCTCATCACAAAAGCGGAGGAAGAGAGCAGCGACTCCTTTCTGGCCCAGGGCGGGATCTGTATGCTGCGCGGGGAGGAGGACTATGAGAGCTATGTCCAGGACACCCTGCGGGCGGGACACTATGAAAACCGGATGGAGTCGGTGGATCTCATGGTGCGCACGTCGCCGGAGATCATTGCAGATCTGGTCCGGCTGGGGGTGGAGTTCGAGCGGGATGGGGAGGACTTTGCCTTTACCCGGGAAGGGGCCCACTCCAAACCCCGTATCCTCTTTCACAAGGATATCACCGGACAGGAGATCACCAGCAAGCTGCTCTGCGCAGTCCGAAAACAGCCCAACGTGGAGATTCGACCCTACACCACGATGACGGACCTGTTGGTGGAGGACGGGATCTGCCGTGGCATCGAGGCCCGGGGACCGCACGGTGAGAGGATGCAGATCCGGGCCCAATACACCATTCTGGCCACCGGTGGGATCGGCGGGCGGTATCCCCACTCCACCAACTTTCCCCATCTGACCGGTGACGCGCTGGATCTGGCTGCCCGGTATGGCATCCGCACAGAGCATCTGGACTATGTCCAGTTCCATCCCACCACCCTCTACTCCAAGGAGCCAGGACGGCGTTTTCTCATCTCGGAGTCGGTGCGGGGAGAGGGGGCCCTCCTCTACAATCACCAGGGGAAGCGCTTTGTGGACGAACTGCTCCCACGGGATGTGGTGACAAAGGCCATCCGGGAGGAGATGGCACGGGAGGGGACGGAGTTTGTCTGGCTCTCCATGGAGCCCATCCCCAGGGAGACCATCCTGCACCACTTTCCGAATATCTACCAGCACTGTCTGGAGCAGGGGTATGACGTGACCCGGGAACCCATCCCCGTAGTACCGGCTCAGCACTATTTCATGGGCGGGATCTGGGTGGACCGGGACAGCCGCACCTCCATGGAGCGGCTGTTTGCCGTGGGGGAGACCAGCTGTAACGGCGTACACGGCGCAAACCGGCTGGCCAGCAACTCCCTGCTGGAGAGCCTTGTATTTGCCAAACGGGCGGCAGCTGCCATTGCCGGAGCGTGCGCCCAGACGAGGAGGAATTGATCCATGAATCCCATTACCATGACCACACAGATCGATCCGCTGCTGCTCCAGGCACTGCGGGAGGATATTTCCAGCGAGGATGTGAGCACCAACGCGGTGATCCGGGAGAAGACGCCCGGACAGGTGGAGCTTTTGTGCAAAGAGCGGGGCGTCATCGCGGGACTGGCGGTGTTTGAGCGGGTCTTTCAGCTGCTGGACCCGGAGGTACAGGTGGAATGGTTCCACCAGGACGGGGAGCAGGTGGAGGCGGGAACGCACCTGGCTACCCTGCGTGGGGACATCCGGGCCCTCCTCTCGGGGGAGCGGGTGGCCCTCAACTATCTCCAGCGGATGAGCGGCATCGCCACCTATACCCGCGCCTGCGCCGAGGCTCTCCGGGGCAGCAAAACCAAACTTCTGGACACCCGAAAGACCACGCCCAACATGCGGATCTTTGAAAAATATGCCGTAAGGGTTGGCGGCGGACAAAATCACCGCTATAATCTATCTGATGGAGTCCTGCTGAAGGACAACCACATTGGAGCGGCCGGAGGGATCGCACAGGCGGTGCGTCTGGCAAGGGACTATGCTCCGTTTGTGCGAAAAATTGAGGTAGAAGTAGAAAATCTGGAAATGGTGGAAGAGGCTCTGGCCGCAGGTGCGGACATCATCATGCTGGACAATATGTCCATGGAGGAAATGCGGGAGGCCCTGCGGCGCATCGCGGGCCGCGCCCAGACCGAGTGCTCGGGAAATGTGACGCTGGAGAAACTCCGGGCGCTGGCCGACCTGGGTGTGGACTATGTCTCCTGCGGCGCGCTGACCCATTCCGCCCCCATTCTGGATCTCTCTCTGAAGCATCTTCGTCCGCTGGAGGCGAAGTGAAGAAAGGATTTAAGGGTCATGACCGGTTCGGAGCGCAGAAAGCATATTGTGGATCGTATCAGACAGAGTGAGAAGCCCGTGTCGGGGACCGCGCTGGCCAAGGAGTGCCAGGTCAGCCGCCAGGTGATCGTGCAGGATATCGCGCTGATCCGGGCGGCGGGCTATGATATCCTGTCGACCCACCGGGGATATCGGCTGAATGAAGGGCAGCAGGTGAGCCGTGTCTTTCAAGTGCGGCATACCGACGCCCAGATCGAGGAGGAGCTTTTCACCATCGTGGATCTGGGGGGAAGGGTGAAAAATGTGATGGTGGACCACCAGGTCTATGGCCAGGTACGGGCGCCGCTGCTCATCTCCTCCCGCCGCACGGCCAGCGCCTTTTTGGAGGAAATCCACAGCGGAAAATCCAGCCCGCTCAAACATCTGACCTCGGACTATCACTACCATTTGATCCAGGCGGACAGCGAGGACACGCTGGATCTGATCCAGGAGGCGCTGCATGAAAAAGGGTTTCTGATTTCCGTGGCTGCGGAAGGGGAAGAGGGAACCGCGTGCGGTGATGCATGACGTCCGGACAATGGAACAAAGAATCAAAATCGCTCAGAGGTTTTCCAAACAACCCCAGTCAAATTTCTGCATATGATGGCAATTCCTGCGGATACTATCTCCGTCTGAACAAGTAACCGTGGGAGGAATCATGGATATGAAAGCAACTGGAATTGTGCGCAGGATCGACGATCTTGGCCGTGTGGTGATCCCCAAAGAGATTCGCAGGACCATGCGGATCCGGGAGGGCGATCCCCTGGAAATTTATACAAACAGCGAGGGCGGCGTGATCTTTAAGAAGTACTCCCTCATGGGAGGGCTGGGAGATTTTGCAGGACAGATGTGCGAGACCCTCAACAAGACCACCGGACGTATTTCGGTCATCACCGACCGGGACACCTGTCTGGCCGTGGCAGGGGGCGGAAAGCGGGATTTGACGGACAAACGGATCTCTTCCGCCCTGGAACAGATCATGGAGGGCCGGGGCATCTACCAGTATCAGAATGGCGAGACGCCTATTACAGTGACCGAGGACAACCACCGCTATTTCGTGGCCTGCGCCGCACCCATTCTCTCCGAGGGAGATGTGCTGGGGTGTGTGGTCTTTGCCGGAAATGAGGAAGAGCTTCTCACCGACGAGACGGACTATAAGCTGGTTCAGACCATCGCAGGATTTCTTGGACGCCATATGGAGAGCTGAGACAAAGCTGCCGCACCGCGCCGCTTCCGGAGGGATGACCACCGGGAGCGGCGCGGTGCGGTATAGTGTTACAAATGAGAAAGAAGTTATAACTTCTTTCCCTTAGAAAACACAGTCATCCTTGCACAATATGGCCCTTTTTGATATACTTAGATAGGAAACAGCAAAGGGGGATTATTTATGCGCCTGTTCATTGCCGTATCCCTGCCTCCGCTCTGGAAGGATCGGATGGATACGGCCACGCACTATCTGAAGACACATACCGAGCACTGCATCCCCACACCGCGGGGAACTTTTCATTTGACACTGGCTTTCTTAGGCGAGACAGATCGCCTGGCAGATGTCATTCAAGCCATGGATCAGGTCCATGGAGCGCCTTTCCCCCTGATCAGCTCTGGAATCGGACAGTTCCCGCTGAAAGAGGGGGACCTCTGGTGGATGGGAATTGAGTCCACACCGCCGCTGATGGATCTCCAGGCAAAGCTGGCAGATTCGCTGCGCGGTGCTGGTTTTGAGATCAGTGATAAGCCCTATCAGCCTCACGCCAGCCTTGCGCGTCAGGTCCAGCCCAAGCCGGATCTGGATGTGGCTGAGTTGGAGCGCCTTCTTCCGCCTATGAGCTTTGAAGTGCGCTATATGACGCTCTTTCGCTCGGATTGGGACCGGGGAAATCTCTTCTACACCCCGCTTCACCGCACGATGCTCACCGAAGAGAATTGACAGAAAAACAGGACAGGCACGGCCTGTCCTGTTTTTTTATGCGCAGAAACGGTGTTTGCCGATGACTTTGATCAGCGGCCGGTTCCAGATCCATGCGCTGGTGGCGGTGTCTGGATTGAAATAGTAGATCGCTCCGCCGCTGGGATCTGCGCCGTTGATGGCATCCCGGGCGGCGCGGACAGAGGACTCGGCCACCGGCTCGTCAAACTGCCCGTCCACCATACAGGTAAAGGCGCCGGGCTGATAGACCACGCCGGCAATGGTGCTGGGAAAGGCCGGGTGCTCTACCCGGTTCAGGATCACGGCCCCCACGGCCACCTGGCCGCTGTACGGCTCGCCCCGGGCCTCCGCTGAGATGACGCGGGCCAGCAGCTCCAGGTCGGCCGACTGGGCGTTGGAGCCGCTGCTGCCGCCGCCGCTGTCCGGCATACCAAGGGCCCGAAGGGTGGCCGGACCGGTGATTCCGTCCGGCGTGAGGCCATTCTTCTTTTGAAACAGCTTTACCGCTGCGGTGGTGGCGGAGCCATAGATACCGTCCACGGCGCCGTCGTAATAGCCCCAGTTGCGCAGCTTGGTCTGAATGGTGCGTACGGGTTCTCCTGTGGACCCCTGGCGGTATGTGGCCGCCTGAGATGCGGTCTGAAGGACGCTGATGACCAGAATATTGACAGCAAACAGGATGCACAGCGCGCGGATCAGACGTTTTCGGTCCTGACACAAATGGATCAAGCCTCCTTGCCTGGCGGAAGGATCCCGCACAGGTCTGAATGGAATATGCGTTTCTAGTTTACGGGAAAGCGGAGGGAACTATGCGGTGAGAATACCGATCAAATTCTGCTTGTACTGTATGGTTCTTCCTGCATCTGGCCATACTGAGAGAAACGAAGAAAAAGGAAGTGTACACGATGGTAAAAGGTGTTTCACGCCGGGTCATTGTCGTCAAGTCTCCCGACCCCAGACTGTTTGAAGAGGCCATTTTCATCGTCAAGGAGGAGGCGTTCTGCGGAAGGGGGGTTTCGGCCGAGCAGGTGCTTCAGGAGGCAAGAAGCGTAGCCAAGGGATATGTCAAGCGCAACACCCCGTTTATGCGCTGGCTCAGAAGGATCCCCATCCCGGCCTATCTGGCCATGGGGGCGCTGATGGCCACCGCGTGCTGGAGTTTTGCGCTCTACCTGTGCTGAGACAACGAAAAACGTCCTTCCACAGAGCGCGTGGAAGGACGTTTGTATGGAGGGATTATCCCTGCCCCTGGATGGCTCCGATCAGGACGACCAGAACAAAAGCGGCAATGCATATGCCGATGAAGATATCCAGCTGGTGGATGGTGACCGGGATTTTATCATAGAAGCGCTCCTTGGCATTCCGGGGACCGGAGGGAGGGGGAGAGGCCTCCTCCTCCGACTGGACGGACTGCTGTTCCAGCGCCTGTTCCCGCTGGATGAGACGGGCTTCCCGCTCTTCCAGTTCCCGGGCTTTTTGTTCCAGCTGTGCTTTCCGCGATGAAAAGAGACGCATGACGATCCAAGCTCCTTTGTCTGCATCCGGTTGGAGTAGGATACGGCCTCCTGTCCCGGACTGGGACAGGAGGCCGCGGAACATGAGAAATTATTTCTTGGCCAGATACTTGCGCAGATCCAGAGCGACGGCCACGATGATGACCAGGCCCTGTGCAATGAAGGTGTAGGCGGGGTCCACGCGCAGGAACTGCAGGCAGATCTTGAGGATCTCGAAGACCAGAACACCCACCAGAACGCCGGAGATCTTGCCGACGCCGCCGTTGGTGGAGACGCCGCCGATGGTACAAGCCGCGATGGCCTCCAGCTCATAGCCGTAGCCGGTCTGGACGGAAGCGCCGCCGGCCTTGGCACCCAGCAGGAAGCCGCCCAGAGCATAGAGGACAGCCGCCAGCAGATAGATGCGGATCAGAGTGGCGGGGACGTTGACGCCGGCCACCTGGGCAGCGCTCTCGTTGCCGCCGATGGCGTACATGTACTTACCGTGACGGGTCTTATTGTAGAGGAACCACATAAACAGACCGATGATCAGGGCAATGATGGCCAGATAGGGGATGATCTTGCCCACAGCGCCTTCCAGCAGATAGCCGTTGGCCACTTTGGTGTAGGAGTCCTTGTAGCCGCCCATAGGCTGGTTCTTGGTGATAACGCTGCACAGGCCATAGACGATGGTCTGCATGCCCAGGGTTGCGATGAAGGGGGGAACCTTCAGGAAAGCGATGACGCAGCCGTTGATGGCGCCGAAGATGCCGCAGATGACCAGAACGGCGATCAGGCCCACGAACACGGGCACATCAGGCAGCCAGGGCAGCATGCGGCCGGAGTAGGCCACATCCTGGAGCAGCATGGCGGACAGACAGGCCGACAGGCCCACCATACGTCCGGCCGACAGGTCGGTTCCCTTGGTGATCAGACAGCCCGACACACCGCAGGCGATGATGAAACGGGGGCTGACGTTGATGATGAGGTTTACCAGGTTGCTGCGGCTGAAGAAGTTGTCGCGGGTAAAGCCGACGGCCAGCGCCAGCAGAGCGATCAGAATTATAATCGCATAGTTGGATAGAAATTGTTTTACACGGGCAGCGTTGAGCTGCTTTGCTTCCTTTGCCATAGTCCAATCTCCTCTCTCTGATTCAGACTGCCTCGAACTGCGTGGCCAGTTCCATGATATTCTCCTGATTGGCCTTGTCTCCGTCGATAAAGCCGGTGACGCGGCCGTCGCACATGACCATGATGCGGTCCGACATGCCGATGAGTTCGCCCATTTCAGAGGAGATCATGATGATACTCTTTCCCTGACGGGCCAGCTCCTCAATGATGCAGTAGATCTCGTACTTGGCACCCACGTCGATACCGCGGGTGGGCTCGTCCAGAATGAAGATATCCGGATTGTTGGCCAGCCAGCGGCTGATGAGCACCTTCTGCTGGTTGCCGCCGGAGAGAGACTGGATCAGCGTCTTGGAGGAGGGTGTCTTGATGGAGAGCTTGGCCACGTTGTCCTGCACCAGCTGCTCGATCTTCTTGTCATCCAGCATGATCCCGCCGATGAGATACTGATTCAGGGAGGAGATCGAGACGTTATCCGCGATGGAGAGAACGCCCAGAATACCGGTGGCCCGGCGATCCTCGGTCAGCATGGCGATGCCCTTCTTGATGGCGTCGGCCGGACGGTTGATCTTGAGTTCTTCGCCCTTATAGGTAATGGTACCCTTGGAATGGCAGCGCAGGCCAAACAGACCCTCCATCAGCTCGGTGCGCTGGGCACCCACCAGACCGGCGACTCCCAGAATCTCGCCCTTCCGCACACTGAAGGTCACATTCCGGAAGCTTTTGGGGTTGATGGAGGTGAAGTCCTCTATCTGAAGGACCTCCTCGCCGGGAACATTTTTCCGTTTGGGATAGAGGTCCACCAGCTCGCGGCCCACCATTTTTGTGATGATCATATCGGTGGTCAGTTCCTTGGCGGCCCAGGTGCCAATGTACTGGCCGTCGCGCATGATGGTGACCTCATCCGAGATGCGCAGGATCTCATCCATCTTGTGGGAGATATAGACGATGGCCACGCCCTTGGACTTGAGCTCCTCCACGATGGTGAAGAGGGCCTCCACCTCGCCGGCGGTGAGGGAGGAGGTGGGCTCGTCCAGAATGAGCACCTTACAGTCGGCGGAAACGGCCTTGGCGATCTCCACCAGCTGCATCTGGGAGACGCTCAGGGAACCCAGTTTGGCGCGGGGGTCGAAGTTCATATGGACTTCTTCCAGCACCCGGGCGGCGTCCTCATACATTTTCTTGTGGTCAATGATTTTGACCGGGCCGATCTGCTTGAGAGGATAGCGGCCTACATAGATATTTTCACCGATGCTGCGCTCCGTAATGGGCTGCAGCTCCTGATGCACCATGGCGATGCCGTGGTGCAGGGCATCCAGCGGGTCCTTGATGTGGACCGGCTGGCCCTCATAAAAAATTTCTCCCTCGTCCATATGGTAGATGCCGAACATACACTTCATCAGTGTGGACTTTCCCGCGCCGTTTTCGCCCATCAGAGCGTGTACGGTTCCTGGACGCAGCCGGAGCTGCGCGTGGTCCAGTGCCTTGACGCCGGGGAAGGTCTTCACGACATTACGCATCTCCAAACGATACTCTGACATGAACTGGCCCCCTCTTTGCTTGTTGCTCTCTTCGTTACGGTCCTGCCTTCAGAAACGGCGCACCGGTATGCGAGCCATTTCTCAAAGCAGGGTGCCGTACACCACACAAACCACAACCGACAGGAAGGGGGAGATATGTACGTCGTTTTCATCCGTACATATCTCCCCTCCTCGTAAATCGAAACTGCTAGACTGGTAAAACAGGAATCGGAAACTTACTTGATGAACTCGGCGACGTTGTCGCTGGTGACCTTCACGTAGTCAACATAGATGGACTGCTCGCCCTCGGCATAGGTGGTGCCACCCAGCAGGCCTTCCATGCACTCCACAGCCTTCTCGGCCTGGCTCTGCGCATCGTTCAGAACGGTACCGGTCATCTCGCCGGCCTTGACGGCGTCCAGAGCGGCGTCCAGAGCGTCAACACCCACGATGTAGATGTCCTTGCCAACGGTGCGGCCAGCGGTCTTGATGGCCTCCATGGCGCCCAGAGCCATGGAGTCGTTGTTGCTGAAGACAACCTCGACCTTATCGCCGAACTGAGCCAGGTCGTTGGCGCAGATCTCCTGGCCCTTGTTCTGATCCCAGTCGCCGCGGGTCAGGTTGAGCTGCTCAACCTCCATGCCGGCATCGGTCAGAGCCTTGACGGAGTACTCGGTGCGCAGCTTGGCGTCGATGTTCTCGGGGTCGCCCTGGATCATGATGTAGGAGACCTTGCCGTCGCCGTTGATGTCGCCCTTGGTCTCGGTCTCCAGGATCAGCTCGCCCTGGAAGGTACCGGACTGAGCGGCGTCACAGCCGACGTAGACACACTTGTTATAAGAGGCCATGTCCTCGGCGGTGGGCTCACGGTTGATAAAGACGGTGGGGATGTCAGCGGTCTGCACCAGGTTGACGATGGAAGAGGCGGCGCTGGTCATGACGGGGTTGATGATGAGCGCGTCCACGCCCTGAGCGATGAAGGTGTTGATCTGCTCGGTCTGCTTGGCCTGGTCGTTGTTGCCGTCCACCACGGTGACCTCGTAGCCCTTGTCCTTCAGGATGGTCTCCAGAGCGGTACGGTAGGTGGTCATGAAGTTATCGTCGAACTTGTAGATGCACACGCCGACGGTGCCGCCAGCGGGCACCTGGCTCTCAATCCCCTCCACGACGGCGGAGCCGGTGGGAGCAGGAGGGGTAGAGGTGGTGGCGGTACCGCCGCCGCAGGCGGCCAGGGACAGGACCATGCAGGAACCAAGGATCGTTGCAAGAACTTTTCTCTTCTTCATTGGATGTCGCTCCTTTTCAATATGTGGAGATGCTCTTCCAACAGATCCGGATGCCGGATATGTACCCGCCCCCTGGGAAATCCATAGAGCCGATGTCAAATAAGTACATATGTAACGCCATCCCTACCCGTTTTCAGAGGCTGATGTGGGCTTTCCCACAGCTTAGCTTTACAGTAGCATCTTTTTTATAAAAAGTCAATAAAGAGCGCCCCCGACGATATTCACTTTTTCGTCATAATTTGTTGTTTGTGCAAAATAAATAGAAATAAAAATGAAAGCAATCTACAAAAAAGAGTGTAAAAGATTTTAAATAAGTTGCTTTTTGAATTAAAATCGCATTTATACACCGCTGATTTTTATAGTAATCAAAGATAAATTGTGCAGAATGAACGGGATAGTATAGCAAAATGACATGCCGATTCGGAAGCGATAAAAAGAAAAAATGACAGATCAAATCTTTGCTTTTTTATCAATGAGACCGGAAAAATAAAAATGTATGCGAGGAAAACGGAAAAAGCACGGCATGCGCGTAAAAAAACATGTTTACAGGAGCAGTTCATGAAAAAAGAGGAGGATATTTCAGCGGGCTTAAGTGCCTGGAAAGATTTTAAACGTTGAATTTTGTCAAAATGGTGCCATGATATACTATTTTTGATAAGATAGACAGGATTATAAATGGTTTTTTCGTGCTCGATCCATAAATGGACGTGGACGCGCCAAATGTTCAAAAGGGAAAAGAGCGGTTTCTATCCCACGCCTGTATGGATTTTTTCGCATGGGATAGCCGGGGTGGGGAGCGCAGTTGCCGGATACGCTTCTTTCCGCTATACTATTAGTCGCAATCCACAGTTAGAAGGGGAGAGCAGACCGTGTTACAGGATGATTTTTACAAGCGCTATGGACTTGCGCCGCAGGTCCGATCCCTCTCCGTGGCAAGCACCGGGCATCAGCACTGTATCCCGGGATACCAGTGGGGACCGGGGGTGCTGGATCACTATCGCCTCTATCACATTTTGTCAGGGCATGGGAATCTGCTTCTGGGAGAGCGCCACTTCCTTCTGGAGGCGGGAGACAGTTTTCTGGTCTATCCCGATACAACCGTGCAGTTTTATGCGGAACAGGCCAAGCCCTGGGAATATGTATGGGTCGGCTTTTCCGGAAGCGACGCACGGGAACTGGTCGAACAGACCGATTTCCGGCCGGATTATCCGATTTTACTCAATGTTTCTTCCAAATCACTGGGGCGGATGCTGCTGGAACTGCACCGGGAGGAGCGTGGGAGTCTGGCGTGCCAGGTGGCATCCACAGGCCGCCTGTACCTCATTTTTGCGCTCCTCAGTGAAAAAGCGCAGCAGTCCAGACGTACGCCGCCGCCCCGGACCGATTGTGCCCGGATGGCGGCCAGATACATTATGAACAACTATGAACAGCCCATTACCGTGGAGGGACTGGCGGAGCTTTTCTCGGTCAGTCCCAGCAGCCTGTACCGGAGTTTTACCACCCATTTTCAGGTGTCGCCCAAGCGATTTTTGATGGAGTACCGTATCCAGAAGGCGTGTGCGATGCTGGTAAACAGCAGCTTTTCCGTACGGGAGATTTCCCATTCCGTCGGGTTCCACGACGCGCTGTATTTTTCCAGAGCCTTCAAACAAGTGATGGGGCTTTCTCCCCAGGCCTACGCAAAACGCTACCGCACCGCAGAGCCGGCGGACCGCCAGAAGAGAAATGCTGATTGAAAAATCCATCTGAGATGCGAAAAGCCCATTTTATCAGAGCGGATCTTGCAGTATAATAGGCGTGAATCAGCGATCTCTGCCTGTTCCGCGGGTGAGGAAGCAGAGATCCGGGAGAGAGAGGGGAGCGCCTGCCCCCTCAATTTAAGGAAATGGGTGAGAATGATGAGAGAATTTTCCGCACTGTGCCAGGCGCTGGAATCGGGAGCGCTGGATGACACACTGCGCACACTGTCCTGCCTGGGCGCAGAGATCCCGTCTGCGGCCAGAAGCCGGGTAGCCCGGGTGGCCAAGGGATTTCGGGAGACCTTTGGACGGGAGGAGCATACGCCGGTGGCGGTCCTCTCCGCGCCGGGGCGGACCGAGATCGGGGGCAATCATACCGACCACCAGCGGGGCCGGGTACTGGCGGCGGCGGTCAATCTGGATTTCCTGGCCTGCGCCGCCCCAAACGGCACCCAGGTCATCCGCTTCCAGTCGGAGGGTTGGCCCATGGTGGAGGTGGATCTGAACACCCTGGAGCCCCAGGAGGAAGAGCGGGAGACCACGGCCTCTCTGGTGCGGGGCATGGCGGCCCGGATCGCACAGCTGGGTTACACACCGGCTGGCTTTGATGCCTATGCCATTTCCGACGTGCTGCCCGGGTCGGGACTGTCCTCCTCGGCGGCCTGCGAGGTGCTGCTGGGCAACATCCTCAACACCCTTTTCTGTAAAAACGAGCTCTCTCCGGTGACCATTGCCCAGATGGGCCAGTATGCCGAGAACCAGTTCTTCGGCAAGCCCAGCGGGCTGATGGACCAGATGGCCTCCTCGGTGGGCGGCGCGGTGGCCATTGACTTTGCCGACCCCGCTGCGCCGGTGATCGAGCCGCTGGCCGTGGATCTGGAGCAGCAGGGCTATGCCCTGTGCATCGTGGATTCGGGCGCCGACCACGCCGACCTCACGGCGGAGTATGCCGCCATTCCGGAGGAGATGAAGGCAGTAGCGGCCTTCTTTGGCAAGTCTGTGCTGCGGGAGGTGCTGGAGGAGGACTTCTGGCGGGCATTCCCCGAGGTGCGCAAGGCAGCGGGCGATCGGGCCGTGCTGCGCGCCATGCATTTCTATGCCGATGACCGCCGGGTGGCCCAGGAGGCTGAGGCCCTGGCCGCCGGGAAGTTTGACGCCTTCCTGGCTCTGGTAAAGGAGTCGGGCCGCTCTTCCTGGACCCATCTTCAGAACATCGCTCCGGCCGGTGCGGTGCGGGAGCAGGCCATGGCTGTGGCCCTGGCCGCGGCTGAGCGGGCCCTGGACGGGACGGGGGCCTTCCGGGTCCACGGCGGCGGATTTGCCGGGACCATCCAGGCCTTTGTGCCCCGGGAGCGGCTGGATGCCTTCCGGACACAGATGGAGGAGATCCTGGGAGCGGGATGCTGCCACATCCTGTCCATCCGTCCGGTGGGCGGCGCGGTGATTTGGCAGTAAGCAGGGCATGGAATCAAAAAGGAGGAATTTTGAATGGCTATTTTGGTACTGGGCGGAGCGGGATACATCGGCTCCCATACCGTATATGAGTTGATTGATGCGGGCCGGGATGTGGTGGTGGCCGATAACCTCCAGACCGGTTTCCGTGCCGCGGTCCATCCGAAAGCCCGTTTTTATGAGCTGGACATCCGGGACCGGGCGGCGCTGGACGCCCTGTTTGAGAAAGAGAACATTGAGGGTGTGATCCACTTTGCGGCCTCCTCCCAGGTGGGAGAGTCCATGAGCGATCCCCTGAAATACTATGACAACAACCTGCATGGGACCATGGTGCTCCTCGCCTCCATGGTGGCGCACGGGGTGGATAAGATCGTCTTCTCCTCCACCGCCGCCACCTATGGAGAGCCCGAGCGGGTGCCCATCCTGGAGTCCGACCGGACCGAGCCCACCAACTGCTACGGAGAGACCAAGCTCTCCATGGAGCGGATGATGGGCTGGGTCTCCCGGGCCCACGGCCTGCGGTATGTGGCCCTGCGCTACTTCAACGCCTGCGGCGCTCACCGCTCCGGCGCCATCGGAGAGGCCCATGACCCGGAGACCCATCTGATCCCCCTGATCCTCCAGGTGCCCAATGGACAGCGACCCTGCATCAAGGTCTTCGGCGAGGACTATCCCACCCCCGACGGGACCTGCATCCGGGACTATATCCATGTCTCCGATCTGGCCCAGGCCCACATTCTGGCGCTGGACTACCTGATCCGGGGCGGCGAGAACAACGTGTTCAACCTGGGCAACGGCGTGGGCTTCTCCGTGCGGGAGGTCATTGAGTGCGCCCGGAAGGTGACGGGGCATCCCATTCCCGCCGAGATGGCGCCCCGCCGTTCCGGCGATCCCGCCCAGCTTATCGCCTCCTCTAAAAAGGCCATGGAGGTCCTGGGCTGGAAGCCGGAGCAGAACGATCTGGAGACCATCATCGCCTCGGCCTGGAACTGGCACAAGAGCCATCCCAACGGATTCGGGGAGGGCTGAGCCATGGAGGTGAACGAGGCCATTCAGGCCCTGGTGGATTACGCCGCGCGTACCGACCTCATTGGGGAAGAGGAGCGGGTCTGGGCGGTGAATTCCCTGCTGGAGGGACTGAAGCTGGACAGCTGGACCGCACCCCAGGCTCCTGTCCCGGAGCGGCCGCTGGCGGAGATCCTGGAGGTGCTACTGGACGACGCCCATGCCAGGGGAGTGCTGGAAGAGAACTCGGTGGTCTACCGGGATCTCTTTGACACCATGCTCATGGGACGGCTCACGCCCCGGCCCGGCCAGGTGGTGGAGCGCTTCCGCGCCCTGCGGGCGGAGAGTCCCCAGGCGGCCACGGACTGGTACTATACCTTCAGCCAGGATACCAACTACATCCGGCGGGACCGCATCGCCCGGGATATGCAGTGGAAGGTGCAGACGGAATACGGCGCGCTGGACATCACCATCAACCTCTCCAAGCCGGAGAAGGACCCCCGGGCCATCGCGGCGGCCCGGGAGCTGCCCGCCTCGGACTATCCCCGGTGCCTCCTGTGCCGGGAGAACGAGGGGTATGCTGGACGGGTCAACCATCCGGCCCGGCAGAACCACCGGGTGGTGCCGGTCACCATCAACGACTCCCCCTGGTATTTGCAGTACTCCCCCTATGTCTACTATCCGGAGCACTGCATCGTATTCAACGGCGCACACGTCCCCATGAAGATCGATCGGGCCTGCTTTGCCAAGCTGCTGGACTTTGTGGGACAGTTCCCCCACTACTTTGTGGGCTCCAATGCAGACCTTCCCATCGTGGGCGGCTCCATCCTGGCCCACGACCACTTCCAGGGCGGGCACTATGCCTTCCCCATGGAGAAGGCCCCGGTGGACCGGGAAGTGGAGTTCCCCGGATTCCCGGATGTCAAGGCGGGGATCGTCCGCTGGCCCATGTCGGTACTGCGCATCACCTCCGCCCGGCCGGAGCGTCTGGTGGAGCTGGCCGACCGGATCCTCACCTCCTGGCGGGGATATACCGATGAGGCGGCCTTTGTCTTTGCCGAGACCGAGGGAGAGCCCCACAATACCATCACGCCCATCGCCCGGCGCAGAGGGCAGGCCTATGAGCTGGACCTGGTCCTGCGCAACAACATCACCACGCCGGAGCACCCGCTGGGGGTCTACCATCCCCATGCGGAGCTGCACCACATCAAAAAGGAGAACATCGGCCTGATCGAAGTGATGGGGCTGGCCGTGCTGCCCGCCCGTCTGAAGGCTGAGCTGGCGGCGGTGGCCGACCACCTGGTACAGGGGACCAGCCTGCGGGAGGACCCCCTCACCGCCTCCCATGCGGAGTGGGCCGAGGGATTCCGGCATAAATACGCCTCCTTTACGGCGGAAAACGCCCTGGGGCTGGTGGAACAGGAGACCGGACTGGTCTTTGCCCGGGTGCTGGAGCACGCGGGGGTCTACAAGCGCTCTCCCGAGGGACAGGAGGCCTTCCTCCGCTTTATAAGGCAGGTGTAATACATGACACAGTGGATTTCCGCCCCCTTTGGTGTGACGGCCGCCGGAGAGGCGGTCACGTGCTGGACGGGGCGCTGCGGGGACTATACCGTACAGGTGCTGACCTACGGGGCGGCCCTTCGGTCCTTCTGGGTGCCCGCTCCCGAGGGAAGCCGGGACATCCTGCTTGGCTTTGACACGCTGGGAGACTATGAGGCACAGGACAAGTATATGGGGGCGACCGTGGGACGTGTAGCCAACCGGATCGGAGGGGCCTCCTTTGTTCTGGAGGGCCACACCTATCCCCTGGCGGCCAACAATGGCCCCAACTGCCTCCATGGAGGGATGCGGGGGTTTGACCGGGCGGTGTGGACGGCCCGGCTGGAGGGGGAGGAGCTCCTCCTCACCCACCACAGCCCCGATGGAGATGAGGGATTTCCGGGGGGCTTGGAGGTGGAAGTGCGCTATGGCCTGGACGAGGCGGGCGCGCTCTCCATCACCTATCAGGCCCGAAGCGACCGGGATACCCTGTGCAGCCTGACCAACCACAGCTATTTCAATCTGGCCGGACACGGAGCGGGAACATTGGAAGGACAGTCCATCTGCGTTCATGCCGATGCCATCACGGTCACGGATGGGGACAGCACCCCCACCGGGGAGCGGCTGGCGGTGGACGGAACCCCCTTCGACCTGCGGGAGAGTGTCCCATTCCTGGAGGGGCTGGCAAAGGACCATCCGCAATTGGAGCTGGGCAGAGGGTATGACCACAATTTTGTGCTTCATGATCTTCCCGCCGGTCCGCTGCGTACCGCGGCGGAGGTGACGGGACATGGACTGCATCTGACCTGCCGGACCACACAGCCAGGCCTCCAGCTCTATACGGCAAACTATCTCGCAGGTGAGCGGGGAAAAGAGGGGGCCGTCTACGGCCCGCGCAGCGCCTTCTGCCTGGAAGCGCAGGGCTGGCCGGACGCCATCCATCACCCGGATTTTCCGAGTATCGTCCTCCATCGGGGAGAGACCTACCGACAGTGTACGGTCTATCAGGTGGAGAAAAGCAGATAACCGAAGAAAAGCGGAGCGTGTATCGTTGGGATACACGCTCCGCTTTTTATATGGGAAAACGAGCTGAGCCCTGTGCCGCACCGGCACAGGGCTCAAGAGAGGGGAAGGAGGACGTTAGGCGGGGATATCCCCCATCAGAGAGATGATAGAGCTTTCGGGGGCGTCCGTTTTGGGCGCCTCTTTTTTAAAGCGCTTGAACACGATGCTGCCCAGGAAGCCGGCCAGAGAGCCGCCCAGCGCGGCCAGGACCAGCGCCAGCACCACGGTCTGAGGATCGTTGAAGGCAAAGGGAGCCAGAAGGCCGGGGATGGGGGAGGCGGTGCCGGGGGCGTTGTTCACGATGCCCAGCATGGCGGCTGCGATACCGGCCAGTCCGCCGCCGAAGAAGTTGGATCCGTAGATGGGAATGGGATTGCGGGTGATGATGGGAGCCTGGGTCAGGGGCTCCAGCATGACGGCAATGATGTTGCTCCGGTCACCCAGGTGGAGACGGGCAAAGATCAGACCGTTGGTGAACGAGCCGCCGAAGCAGGCGATGGCCGCAATGCCCATGGGAAGACCGGTGAGGCCCAGCATGGCGGTGAGGGCCATGGAGCTGAGGGGAGAAGTGCAGATCATCTTGATGATGCCGCCCAGCAGGAAGCCCATCAGGAGGGGAGACTGCTCGGTGGCAGCAGTGATCATAGTGCCAATGTAACCCATGGCGCTGTTCACGACAGGGTCGGCGGCAAAGGCGACCAGACGGGCAATGGGGGCCAGCATCAGGGCGCCCAGGATCACATCCAGACCCGCGGGGAGATACTTTTCAATCAGGGGAGAGAGGAAACCGACCAGATAGCCGGCCACAAAGCCGGGCAGGATACCATATCCGCCCACGGCCACGCCGGCGACGACGGCGAAAATGGGATTGGCACCCATGCCGATCGGAACCAGGATGGCAGCGGCTACACCGCCCATGCTGCCGGACATGCTGCCGACTTCGCCGAGAAAATCAATGCCGATCAGATTACCGGAAATATATTTGTGGATGGCCTCCACCAGGAAGGTAGCCACGGCCGCGTTGGCCAGACCGGACATCGCCTGAGAACCCTTGGGCGCCTTCATGCTGAACAGAGAAAAACCGGCCAGTGTCAGCAGGAGCAGGCCCATACCGAGAAGAATCGTTGTCATAGACGCTCGCACCTCCGTCGTCTGTTTGGGTGGTAACTTCTTGTTGTGCTCAGTTTATAGAAGAGTTTCATAAAACAACAGGAAGTAACAGAAAGAAAACTATAAAATATGACGGTAGATGGAACTTTGTAAGAGTTATCAAAAAGTGATGGGGGGTATTTTGTGCAAATAGCAGATAAAGTAATCTGGATTAGAAGAAAAAAGGAAAAAACGAGTAGAAAATTAAGTCATATAATGAGAAAGAATTAAAAAAGATGAAAAATGGCGCATGAAAAAATAACAAAAAAATACGCCTTCCGGCAGCGGGCCGAAAGGCGTAAAGGATCAGCGACCAGCACACAGGGCAGCCAGTGCATAGAGAAATTTTTTGACCGAGACACGTCCGTGGACGGTGGTCTTTCCGCGGATACAGTCCATTTCCCGGCGTACCTGCTCAAAGTGGTAGAGCGTGCCGGCGTACTCCGTAAAGGTATCGTTGGAATAGTCCTCAATCCCCAGGTTGGCCAGATTCACCATGCCGGCCATGGCAGCCCGGCGGATGCGCTGCTCCATGGCCTTGGGGGAATCGCTGAACCGGTCGCAGAGCTGCGCCACGGTCAGCTGCTCCTGCTGCCCCTGGGAGGAGAGGAGATACCCAACGACCTGAGAGATGTCCCGGCAGGCGGGATCACCGCTGATGCCAATGCGATGGAGCACAGCATTGAGCGCGGATTGCTGCCGCTCGCTGTTGTCGGGAGGCGGCGTTGGGGCGGGAGAGATCCCGGCGGGGGCGCCGCCCTGGAGAAGAGAGCGCATCTGGTCCATGGTGCGGTCCATGGTCAGGAGTTTTCCCACCTTGCGCAGGACGCTGACCACCTCGATGCTGTTGACCGGCTTGGAGAGAAAAAAGTCCACGCCGGCCGAATAGGCCTCTGCCACCATATCCTTGGAGGTGACCTGGGAGAGCATGACAAAGCGCAGGTCCGGATAGCGGCTGCGGGCCTGACGGACAAACTCGATGCCGTCCATTCCGGGCATGAGAAGATCCACCAGCACGATATCCGGACGCATATAGCGCAGGTCCTCCAGCGCATCCAGACCGCTGGCCGCGCTGCCGATCACGCTGCCGGAGTCGCTGTCTTCAATGATCATACGCAAGATATTGAGCGTGGCGGAATCGTCATCAATCAGATAGAACAGCATGCTGTGTTCCCTCCAGTTCCCGCATGGGTATGCGGATGGTAAACAGGGTGCCTCCGTTCTGGGACGAGACCTGAATGGTTCCGTGGAGTTCCTCCTCCACCAGGTCCTTGACGATGGTGAGGCCAAGCCCTCGGTTGATCTCCCCTGTGGTATAGTTGATTTTGCTGGAAAAGCCCGGGGTAAAGATCTGCGCCATGCGCTGAGGCGGGATGCCGCCGCAGTCATCCTCTACGGTAAAGAGGAAATCGTCCCTCTCCCGCCGCTGGGTCAGCGTGAGATGGGCGGTATGGCCGGTCCCCGCGGCCTCCAGTGCATTGTTGAGCAGATTGCGGAAAATAGACATGAGATAGTGGTGCTGTGTGGTGTAGAAATTGTCGGAGAGAGAAGTGGCGCACACCACTTCTTTGCCGCAGGCCTGGGCGGTGCGCTCCACACTGTGGGTCAGAATGGAGAACAATTCCTCCAGCTCCATACCGGGGATCGTGGAGGCGCGCTCCAGCGCCTCGGAGATGCCGCGCATGATGAGGAAATATTCCTTCTTCACCTCGTGAATGTCCTTGGCGATGGTGAGGGCCGTCCCGGCGGTCTCCTCGTCCGCGCCGCCGGCGCGGAGCTGACTGTACAGACGATAGGCGGCGTTCATGGTATTCTCGATAAGGGCCGTTCCCTTGTCCATCCAGGCTACCTCACTTTTGAGGGTAGCCGTCATGAGCAAAAGACGCTGGTAGCGCTCAGCATCATCCCGGCGAAGGACCTGAAAGCCGTAGTTGTCCAAAGTGCGGATGATCAGAAAGGCGAAAAGCGAACGGCCGATTCCCACCGCCAGCAGCTGAAGCAGCAGGGACGGGGAAAAGACGCCCCACCCCAGGCGGATGAGCAGCTCCACAAAATTGGCACATACGTCGATCCCCACCAGCGGGAGGCAGAGCTTGGCGCGGAAGGGATGGAAGGAACAGCGTCTGGCATACAGATCAAAGAGCAGGCCGTAGGTGAGATAGAAAAAGAGCTCGGGTGCGTGGGCCGGAATACATCCCTGGAGAGAAAACGTGGTCACTCCCTGGATCAGGCAGCGCAGCAGAAAGACACCGGGTGCAGCCAGCGCGGCGGTGGGGAAGAGGGGGATATCCGGCGTCAAAAAGAGAAGGACCGGCAGGAGAATGACGGCCACGGAGATATTGAATTCCTGCGTAAAGAGGTTGATGGAGATCTGGGAGGCCAGAGCCACCAAAAGCGCGCTGGCCACCCAGGGGCGGCGGATCAGCTTGGAAGTATGCTCCATAATATGACACCTGCCACAAATTCAAACTGATTTGATTGGATGAAGTGTACAAAAGAAGTGGGCGCACAACCGGACAATTAAGTTATATCTTTCATGATACCGCACTTTTATGGATTTGTACACTGGGGAATTCCCCTCTTTATGGCAGCGGGTCAATAAAAGGAGAACGGCGGTCTGCGGCGAATGCCGCGGACCGCCGCAGAAATCAAGGGCGCAGGACCATGGTAAGGTCCACATGTTCCGGGTGGAAAAAGATATCGCAGAAAGCAACCGGAACATCGGACAGGTCGTAAAAAACCTCCTGCCAATTGAATAAGACGGTGCCGGAGGGAAGCTGGAGGGCCCTACAGGCGTCCTCCTCACAGCGGCACCCCAGGTGGGTGGCATAGTAGGCAAAATCCCGACCGCAGTAGGTGCGGATCCAGGGAAAGAGGGAAGCGTCTGTGGAGAGGGGCTCCGGCTGGCGCTGGAGCATCTCCTCCGGAATGGAGGTGCGGCAGAAGAGCATGGGACGCTCCCCCACGGAGTAGAGCCAATCCAGCTCATAGACCGTGGTACAGGGGACCGGAAAACGGCGGCGCATCACCTCGCGGCAGGGAACATAGCCGCTGCGCAGGGTCTGGCAGACCACTGGACCATCTCCCGTGTCCAGAAGTTTGGAAAAATCAGAGGTCAGATCCATGCGATAACGGAGCTGGGAGACCGAGGGGTGGGCAAAATTTCCCTTTCCGTGCCGGCGGGTCAGATAGCCCTCCTGCAGCAGGGCCTGGGTGGCCTCCCGCACGGTGGAGCGGCTGACCCCCAGCTTGCGGGTCAATTCCTCCTCCGGCTCCAGCTGATTTTCGCCGGCTTTCATACTGTGGATCTGATCCAGCAGATAGGTATAGGTGTGGGACCAGAGGCGTTGGGATTTGGGCATAGGGTTCCTCCTTGCAATGGGGACAGGACAGTTACAGGGGGCGGATGGCGGCGGTGTACTGGTCCAGATCCCAGGCGCAGGTGTCCCGGGTGACCAGTTCCGCGACCGTCTCGCCCACGACGGCGGAGACCACCGCCGAGCTCTTGAACCCGGCGGCCAGGATCAGGCCGGGCACAGGAGCCTTTCCGAAGATGGGCTCATTGTTGGGCGTGTAGGGGGAGGCGGTGACCCAGCCCCGCAGGATGGAGACCGGCTCCAGGGCGGGAAAGAAGTGCAGGACCTTTTCCCGGATGTTCCGGCAGTGTTCCATCGAGGTACAGTCCTGCCCGGCCTCGTCCACCGCGGTGTGGGGTTTGGTGGTCTCGGCCAGAAGGATGTTGCCGTAATGGCTCTGTCCAATGCAGAGAGAGGTGACTGCCTTCTCCGGGTTGTGGGCCTCCGCAAAGAAGGCGGCGGAGGAGTAATAGGTCTTGAGGAAGGGCTGGATGGCCTCGGTCACGAAGGCCTCGGCCTTGACGGAGTAGACCGGGACATCCAGTCCAGCCGTGGCGCAGAGGGGGCGGGTGCCCGCGCCGGAGGTCACGATCACATGCTCGGCCCGTACCGTGGTGCCGTCCGCCAGCATGACGCCGGTACAGACGCCACCCTCCACCAAAAGGGAGGAGACGGTGGAAAACTCCCGGACCTCCAGGCCATATCTGCGGCCCTGGCGTACAAGGGCATATTGATAGTGGAAGGGATAGACGCGCCCCTGCTCAAAATAGCTGGCCGCCAGCACGGTGCCGGGCGCCAGGTTGGGCTCGGCCTCCTGAAGGGCGTCGCCCTCCAGCCAGTACACATCTAGCCCGGCCTCTTTCTTTTCCTGGAAGAGCCGCTCCAGCTCGGGGAGATGCTCCTCGGACTCCGCGCCGATGAGAGAGGGGTAGGACTGGTATCCGATGTCACAGCCCAGCTCCTCGGTCATGGTCTTCATGCGAGCGAAACCGGCCAGGGTGAGCTCATAGCTCTGCCCCATGGAGGCGTCCTGGACCTGGACATTGCCGAAGTTGGCGCCCGAAGCCCCACGGCTGATCTCCTTCTCCTCCAGCAGGAGGGTGGGGACGCCGGCCTTGGCGAGAAAATAGGAGCAGGCGCAGCCGAAGTAGCCGCCGCCGATCACAATGGCGCCATATTTATTCCGCATCGTCGTCCCTCCCTAATGTATCCACCCCGCAGGGAACCGTGGGGAAGCGGGGCTTGTCGGCCTGAATGGTCTCCGGAGTCTGAATGCCCTGACTCATGAGGATCTGCTGGATGAGGCGGCCGCAGGTGCGGCCCTGGCAGGCCCCCATGCCGGCCCGGGTGGCCCGCTTGATGCTGGCCACCGTGTGGCAGCCGTCGGCGATGGCCTGGAGGACGTCGGCCTTTGTGACCTCCTCACAGCGGCAGATGATGATATCGCGGTCTTCCATTCAGCGTTCCTCCCTTCTCAGCCGCCGGAGAAAGCGGACTTGATCCCGATACTCGGCGGGGATGACCAGAGTGACCAGTGCGGTGCGGTTGAAGGCGGGGCGCTGGTCCACCGACTGGACCACAGCGGGACAGACCTCCTTGCCCAGCCGGTCCACCGCCACTACCTCCTGGCCCGGAACGGGGAGGGGGCGGTACTCATAGGGGAAGGTAATGGAGGCCTTGCCGTCGCCCAGGTCAGGGACCTGGAAGAAGATGGCCTGTCCGGGACAGGCGGCCACGCAGAGTTTGCAGCCCACGCACTTCTCGGGATCGAATTCCGGGCGGCTGTTGAGGGTGGACTTGACGATGGCCCCGGTCTTGCAGACCGTGGTGCAGGGGTTGCAGGGGATCTCCTGGCAGCACTCCAGGAGGGCAAAGCCCCGGGACGGCTGATTAGACATGACAGGCGCCTCCTTTCTCCATGATGCGCTCCTTACAGGCCAGGCGGCGGGCGGCGTGGGCTCCGCTGCGGAGGGAGCGCAGGCTCTCCTGGAGCTCCTCCATCCGCGCCTGGGCGTGGGGAGCGGTATAGCCCAGGGAGACGGCGGCGTGGATACCGGCCAGACGCCCTTCCTCCAGGGCGGTGTTGGCCTCTTCCACTCCGGCTAGGTCGCCGCAGACATAGACGTTGGGATCGGAGCTGCGCATCCAGGCGTCGTGGACCGGGAGGATGCCCCCCAGCGCCCCCTCATAGGTGGTGCGGCAGCGGAACATGGAGGCCAGCTCCGTGCGGGGATTGAGGCCCACGGCCAGCAGGATGGTATCCACGGGGATGGTCTGCTCGGTGCCGGGGATGGGGCGGAACTTCTCGTCCACCTGCGCGATGACGGCCTCCTCCACCCGGTCGGTGCCCCGGGCCTCCACCACAGTGTGGGAGGTATAGACCGGTACACCGGCCCGCTGGATCTTTCCGGCGTGGACCAGATAGCCGGTGATCTGGGGCGCAGCCTCCACCAGGGCACGGACCTCCGCCCCTGCCTGCATGAGCTGGTAGGAGACGATAAGTCCCACGTTGCCCGAGCCCACCATGAGGATGTTCTTGCCCACCAGGGTGCCGTGGACATTGCTGAAGGTCTGGGCCGCTCCCGCCGTCATGACGCCGGGGAGGGTCCAGCCGGGGAAGGCCAGGGCATTCTCCTTGGCGCCGGTGGCCAGGATGACCTTTTTGGCCTCCACCGCCTCCACCTTTCCCTGGTGGAGAATGGAGACGCAGCCGTTGTCCATCCGGCCCAGGGCGCGGGTGTCCAGCAGGGTCTCCACACCCAGGTCGTTGGCCTCCTGGAGCAGGATATCCGCGATCTGGAATCCCCGGGTGCCCGCATAGTGAGCCCCGGAGCCGAAAAACTTGTGGATCTGCTTGTAGAGCTGACCGCCAGCCTTGGTGTTCTCGTCCACCAGCAGGACCTTGGCCCCGCAGCGGGCGCCCTCGATGGCGGCCCCCAGACCGGCCGGTCCGGAGCCGATGACCAGAAGATCCGTCGTTCTCACAGGACACCCACCTTTCCGAGCCCATGCTGGGTCTCTATGACCATACCCTCCTCCAGCGGAGTGGTGCAGGAGCGGACATTGGGCTTTCCGTTGACCACCACAACGCAGTCGTTGCACTGGCCGATGCCGCAGAAGAGACTGCGGGGCTGGCCGGTTTTATGGGTATGCCGGAAGACCGAGATGCCGTTATCCAGCAGAGCCGCGGCGATGGGCTGGCCGGCCAGACCGGTGAGGGTGCGTCCGTCAAAGGAAAAGGTGACCGGAGTCCGGCTGGGATAATCCACGATGGGGTGTTCCTCGATATGCTGAGACATGACCGTGTGACCTCCTTCGCATGTTAGCGTACAACTTGTACGTACAACTGAGGACATTATAAGACATACAGGGAAAAAGCGCAAGGGGAAAGAGAAGAAAAAGCGAAAAACTACACTCCGGCGTTTGAACTTCCTCTTGTATCGCGCCGTTTGCGGTGGTACACTAGAGGAAAGCCGGTTTCCGGACCACTCCCACAAGAGGAGCGATCCCTCTGCATGGATGCGGAGGAGAGGCGGTCCGCCGGTCTGGATCATCCATTTTCTAAGGAGGAATTTCCCATGAAGATCATTGTTACCGAGAAGGCGCCCGGCGCCATCGGCCCCTACTCTCAGGGCTATGAGACCAACGGTCTCGTCATCACCTCCGGCCAGCTGCCCGTGGACCCCGCCACCGGCGCCATGCCCGAGGGCATTGCCGCTCAGGCCGAGTGGAGCTGCAAGAACGTGGGCGCCATTCTGGAGGCCGGCGGCGTGGGCTTTGACAAGGTGATCAAGACCACCTGCTTCCTGGCTGACATGGCTGACTTTGCCGCCTTCAACGAGGTGTATGCCAAGTACTTTACCTCCAAGCCCGCCCGCAGCTGCGTGGCTGTGAAGGATCTGCCCAAGGGCGCTCTCTGCGAGATCGAGGCCATTGCCGAGAAGTAAGCAGAGAAATCATGGAATACTCTGCCATGCGGTGTGACGGTATTTGCGGTCACACCGCATTTTTTATGTACAAGACAGCCAAGGGCGCCTTGAAGTTTTCCGCAGGGAACGGGATGATGATTTACCGCCGCGCTGCCTTGTGGTATACTCAAAGAGATCAAAGCGGAAAGGATGAGGCAGATGCTGCGCGTTGGAATACTGGGAGCGGGAAAAATCGCCGGAATCATGGCAAGGACCCTGCGGGAGATGGAGAACGTCCAGGCCTGGGCAGTGGCCTCCCGGGAGAGGGAGCGGGCGGAGGAATTTGCCCGCACCTATGGAATCGAGCGGGCCTATGGTTCTTACGAGGAACTGGTGGAAGATCCGGCGGTGGATCTGATCTATGTGGCCACGCCCCACTCTCACCACGCGGAACACTGCCTGCTCTGCATCGAGCACGGAAAGCCGGTGCTCTGTGAAAAGGCATTCACCGCCAATGCAGCCCAGGCCCGACAGGTCCTGGCAAGGGCGGAGGAGCGGGGCGTCTTTCTCACTGAGGCCATCTGGACCCGCTATATGCCGTCCAGAAGGATGATCGACGATCTAATCGGTGAGGGCGCCCTGGGAGAGGTGGTCTCCCTCACCGCCAATCTGGGCTATCCCCTCACCCATGTGGAGCGGATCATGGAGCCCGCTCTGGCCGGAGGGGCCCTGCTGGACATTGGGATCTATCCGCTGAATTTCGCCAGTATGGTGCTGGGAGATGAGGTGGAGGATGTCACCTCTGCCTGTGTCAAGACCTCCACCGGGGTGGATGCCCAGAGTTCCATCGTACTGCGCTACCGGGATGGGAAGATGGCCACCCTGCATACCACTGTACTGGCGGCAACGGAGCAGTATGGCATCATCTATGGCACGAAAGGCTATCTGATCGCCCACAACATCAATAACATTGACCGCATCTCCCTCTTTGGGCCCGACCGGTCGCTCCGGCGGGAGATCACGGTGCCCAAACAGATCACCGGATATGAGTATGAGGTGGAGGCCTGCCGCCGGGCCCTGGAGACGGGAGCGCTGGAGTGTCCCGAAATGCCTCACGCGCAGACCTTGCGCATGATGGAGCAGATGGACGCTTTGCGCCGGGACTGGGGCGTGCGTTACCCCTTCGAATGAGGCAAATTCCCGGAACGGGCAGGAACGGATCGAGCAGGAGGAACGAGTTTGAACATCAAGGAAATTGCAAAACTGACCGGCGTATCCGTCGCCACAGTATCCCGCAGCATCAACCAGCCGGAGAAGGTGTCGCCGGAGACCAGAGAGCGCATTCTGAAAGTAATCCGGCAGCTGGACTATGTTCCCAATCCATCGGCCCAGAGTCTCTCGACCGGCCAGACCAGGACGGTGGCCTGTGTGGTGCCCACACTGCGCAACGAGTTCTTTAACCAGCTGGTGGAGGGCTGCCAGAAGGTGCTGTTACAGGCCAACTATAAACTGCTGATCTACTCCCAGAGCAGTATGCCGGGCCAGGAGCGGCCGGATAACCGGAGCGTGGACGGCATGGTGATCTATGTCTCCGACTTCTCCGGCAGCGAAGAGGTAAGAGAGTACCTGCAAAATGTCAAGGTGCCCTATGTACTGATCGGAAATCCGGAGCAGATGGGGCTGGACGGACCGGTCACCTCGGTCTATATGGAGGACTACGAGGGGGTGCAGATGGCGCTGCGCTACCTCTATGCCGAGGGGAACCGGATCTTTGGTGTTCTGGCCGCCACCGAGGACACCTTCATTGGGCGGAGGAGAGCGCAGGCAGTACGGGACTTCTTCGAGGAATATCCGGACTGTCTGTGCCGGATGCAGTTTGTGTCCTACGGAGACCAGCTGCGGCAGTCTGTGGAGTGTACCCGGCGGCTGCTGGAGCAGGGGGAGCGTCCCACCGCCATGATCACCTTCAACGATATGATGGCGGTGGGAGCACTGAGATGTCTCCACAGCGGCGGCATCCGTGTGCCGGAGGAGATGGAGCTGATCGGCTTTGACGACATCCCGCTGGCCAGCTATTTTACACCGGCCCTCTCCACCGTAGCGGTGCCCAACCGGCGGCTGGGAGAAAAGGCGGCTGAGCTGCTGCTGCGGAGACTCTCTACCGGGCATGAGATGGCCCAGTGCGTGCTCTATCCGGTGGAACTGCGGCTGCGGGAGAGTACAAAAAATCTCGTGAACAGCGGCGACCTGTAAAACAGGTCGCCGCTGTTTTTGTGCATAACGCATAGAACTGGCCGGAAGATTTAAAACAGGTTTACCAATCTTACAAAAAGGTCTGGATTTTTCCATGGGAATGTGCTACTATACATACGACGGATGTAACCGTTTACAGAAACCGATTACAGTATAGGAGGAGAAATCCATATGGGGACCATCAAGAGAATGAATCATATTTTCCGGGAAGACGGCAACGCCATCATCACAGCCTTTGACCACGGTGTCAATTCCGGCCCCATGCGTGGAATCGAGCATCTGGATCAGGCCCTCAAGACCGTGATCGATGCCGGTACCGACGCGGTGATCCTCAACATCGGTATGGCCCGGAAATATGAGGCTCTGCTGGGCCGCACCGGCCTGATCGTCCGGGCGGACTTCCCCTGTACCGACTATGCCAGAGGGGCACACGACAGCATCCTGTGCGTGGCGGTGGAAGAGGCGGTCAAGGTGGGCGCCGACGCCGTTCTCTTCAACGGCGGTCCCGATATCTCCGGCGAGGACATCGAGCTGGAGCGCACCATGATCCGCATCATCAGCACCCTGCGCCGGGAGTGTGAGCAGTACGGCATGCCGCTGCTGGCCGAGATGGTGCCCGGCGGCTTCAACCCGCCCCAGGAGTATATCAACATTGACAGCCTGAAGCTGGCGGCCCGCGTGGCGGCAGAGGCCGGCGCTGACTTCCTGAAGATGCCCTACCGGCCCGGCTATGAGGAGGTCGTGCAGGGATGCGAGGGGCTGCCCATCGTGGTGCTGGGCGGTGCCAAGACCAATTCGCAGGAGCAGTTCTTTGCCAATATCGACGACGCCATGAAGTGCGGCGCCCACGGCGTGGCCATCGGCCGGAACATCTGGGGCCACGAGCATCCCGACCGGGTGATCAAGCTTCTCAAGGGCCTGATCCATGAGGGGGAGAATCTGGAGACCGCCATGGCGCATCTTGGATAAAACCGTGATATGAGACCAGGGGGGAGCGGTTTTACCGCTTCCCCCTGCTGTATCTGTTTGGCGGTGTTCAAAGGAAAAGAGAGGTGTCCGAATGACACAGACCTATTTGCTCGGCATTGATATTGGTACCAGCAGCATCAAAACGGTGCTGATGGACGGTACCGGGAGACGCCGGGCCCAGCATACCCATTGTTATGAGACCATCCAAAGCCAGCCGGGCTATGTGGAACAAGACCCGGATGGCGCGTGGTGGACCGGGACCCGGGCGGGAATCGCCGCCTGTCTGGAGCAGTCGGGGATCCACCCCTCCGAGATCGCCGGCATCTGTGCCAGCGGTATGGTGCCCAACCTCTGTCCTCTGGATCGGGAGGGGAGACCGGTGCGGCCGGCCATCCTGTACCGGGACAACCGGGCCATTGAGGAGGCCGCCTGGCTCCAGGAACATCTGGGCTGGGAGAGCAATTTGCAGGACGTCACTCCCAAGCTGCTCTGGATCAAGCGCCATGAGCCCGAGGCCTATGGGCGGATCGAGATGGTGCTCAACGCCCACTCCTATATCGCCTTCCGACTGACCGGCGTATATAGTGCCGACCACGATATTGCGGCCATCTTCGGCGGGGTATATGAGGAGAAGCGCCATGTCTGGCTGCCGGAGCGTATGCGGGAGGCGGGACTGGACCCCAAGGTACTGCCCCCCCTCTGCTGGCCCATGGATGTGGTGGGTACCGTCACACAACAGGCCGCCGAGGAGACCGGACTGGTGCCGGGCATCCCGGTGGTGGCGGGAACGGGAGATTCCTACACCATCCTGGTGGGCACCGGTACTGTGGATGCAGGTGAAGGCCTCATTTACCTGGGGACCGCGGGCACCTTTCTGGGCCTGGAGCGGTCTCTGGACGATCAGGTGGGGAGCTGCCCCTTCATCACCGGCGGTGCGCGCTTTCTGGGGAATGTACTCACGGGCGGGGAGATCACCCGGTGGTTCCGGGACTCCGTGCTGCTGCGTGAGGTGAGCTATCAGACCCTGGAAGAGGCGGCCAATGCCGTGGCCCCGGGGGCAGACGGGCTGTTCGCCCTGCCCCATCTGCTGGGCGAGCGTACGCCCCTGGCAAACCCCTTGGCCAAAGGAGTGTTTTTCGGCCTGACCAATGCCCATACGGCGGGACATATGTACCGTGCCCTCCTGGAGGGTGTGGCCTATGCCCTGCGGGACTCCTATGAGAGCAGCGCCCTGCCTCTGAGCCGCCTGGTCATCAGCGGGGGAGGGAGTAACTGCCTACTCTGGCGGCAGATCATTGCCGATGTACTCAACCAGGAGCTGACCTACCTGCCCCAGGGAGACAATGCCATGGGCACCGCCTATCTGGCGGGGCGCGGGCTGGGACTCTTTGACAGCTTCCGCATCGTGCGGGACCGCTGGCTGGGGGATGGGGAGCGCATCGTACCCAACCCGGCGGAGGTGGAGCGCTATGACCGGAGATTTGCCTATTATCAGTCCCTCAACGCCCTGTGCCGGCCGGCTTTTGAGGAACTGGCCCGGCTTGATTTGAGATAAGGAAGAGGGAGGCGCGCACAATGAAGATTGCCGCATTTGTCAGCAGTTCCAGCCATCACGGCAACACCGCCACAGCGGTACAGAAGTTTCTCGAGGGCGCCCGGGCGGCCGGCGCGGAGACCGAGATCTACTATCTCCACGACTATGATATGAAGCCCTGCCGGGGGTGCCGTGCCTGTGAGAAGACTGGGACATGCGTCATTAAGGGGGACGATATTCCGCTGCTTCACGAGGCCATCCGCTCGGCAGACGCCTATGTGCTGGCTACCCCCACTTTCTATGGAGATATTACGGGGGCATTCAAGGTCTTTGTGGACCGGTGCTATCCCTTTGTGGACATCTGGAAGGATGAGGAGACCCAGCAGATGCGCTTTGGCAGCCGCAACAAAGAGCGGCGGCCCGGGGTGCTCATCGCCGTGAGCGGAAGCCACGGAGACATGGTGTTCGACAGCCATATGAAGGTGGGATATTTCTGTCTCAATGACCTGAACAGCTATCCCTGGCGGGAATTCTGCATCCCCTTTACCACCTGGAAGCCGGTGGCCGAGATGGAGGATGTGGTGGAAAAACTCTACCAGGGCGGGCAGGATCTGGTCCGCCACATGGAGAGCGGGGAGGGGGAGGACCTGGCGCGTACCGGCGCCTACTTCGCCCGCTATCGTGAACTGAAATACAACTGAGGAGGAGCATAGAGATGAAAAAGGCAGTCATTACCGCAAAAGAGACCGTGGAGCTTCAGGAATTTCCCATGCCGGAGATCCGGGAGGATCAGGTACTGGTCAAGGTAAAGGCCTGTGGTCTGTGCACCTTTGAGCAGCGCTACTTTACGGGCGGCAAGGAGCAGTATCCCTTTAACGGCGGCCATGAGGTCTGCGGCGTGGTCGAGCAGGTGGGCAGCCGCGTGGCTTCCGGCATCCAGCCCGGCGATAAGGTGGTGGTAGCCGCCATCACCCGCTGCGGCGAGTGCTACTACTGCCAGAGAGGCATGGACAATATGTGCGCCAACGGCGGTGACAACCCTGAGCCCGATACCCTGTGGGGCCCCGGCGGACTGAGCGAGTACATGGTGGCCGAGGGCTATCAGGTCTACAAGGTCAGCGATGAGATCGACTTCTCCGTGGGCACCCTGGCTGAGCCTCTGGCCTGCGTGCTGCGCAGCGTGCAGAAGGCCCATGTGACCTACGGCGATACCGTGGTCATCACCGGAGCCGGGATCATGGGCCTGCTCCATGTGAAGGTGGCCAAGCTGAGCGGGCTGAAGGTCATCATCACCGAGGTGGACGAGGCGCGGAAGGCCACAGCCCTGCGCCTGGGCGCCGACCGTGTGGTGGATCCCACCAAGGAGGATCTGCTGGCGGTGGTCCGGGAGATGACCGACGGCCGGGGCGTAGAGGCGGTCTTTTATACCGCGGGCGGCGCCAAGGCGGCCGAACAGGGCATCGATGCGCTGGCCAAGGGCGGCACCATCGTGTTCTACGGTGCGATCTATCCCAAGGGAACCATGAGCATTGACCCCAACAAGATTCACTATGATGAGATCAACTTCACCGGTCTGGTCTCCACCACCAAGGAGAGCTTCCGGGAGTCGGCCCGGATGCTGTCGGAGGGCCTCATCGATGTGCGGGAATTCATCAGCGAAGAGGTGCCCCTGGAGCAGATCGACTATGCCTTCCGCCGGGCGGTTTCGCCGGATACCTACCGCGTCATTGTACGGCTTTGATGGGAAAGGAGACACTTATGCGCGCACTGCTGAGAAACAGCGATACACCGCGGGATTTTGCCATGGGTGAGGTGCCCGAGCCGGTCACCCCGCCCGGTATGGTCAAGATCAAGGTGGCCTATGCCGGCATTTGCGGCAGTGATCTCCACATTTACCTGGGGCAGGAGAGCGGCCTGCCCCAGGGGATCCACGGGCATGAGTTTTCCGGCACCATCGCCGAGCTGGGCGAGGGCGTGAGCGGTTTTACAGTGGGACAGCGGGTGACGGCTGAACACACCGCCTCCAGCTGCGGACGCTGCGCCTACTGTAAGACCGGGCGCTATCAGCTCTGCAGCCATCGCCACTCCATCGGCTTTGATATTCCGGGGGCCTTTGCCGAGTATGTGCTGGTGGATCCCCAGTACATCCATCCCCTGCCCCAGGGGGTGAGCTTGAAGGCGGGCGCCCTGACCGAACCGCTGGCCTGCATCATCCACGCCGTGGAGCTGGTGGAAGTCAAGCCCGGCATGCCGGTGCTGGTGGTGGGACCCGGCCCCATGGGCTTTCTGGCTGCCCTGACCCTGCGGGCCTATGGCTGCCAGGTGGAGCTGCTGGGTACTCAGGTGGACCGGGAGCGGCTGGAGCGGGCCGACGCGGCCGGGATCTCCGTGCTGGAAGAGCTGCGGCCCGGGGCGTCTTATCCCCTGACGGTAGACTGCTCCGGGGCCCAGGGCGGCATCCGCAGTGCCATGAGCGCGCTGGAAAAGGGCGGCACCCTGCTCCAGGTGGGCATCGCCACCCGAGAGGTAACACTGCCCTATGACCAGGTGGTCTATCGGGAGTGGAAGATCCAGGGGACCTTCTGCCACACCTGGAAGGACTGGCACCAGGCCCTGCGCCTGGAGGAGACTGGGCGGCTGGACCTGAGCCCGGTGGTGACCGGCGAGGTGGAGCTGGAAGACTGGCAGTCCGCCTTTGAGGACCTTCTGGACAAGAAGGGCATGAAAACGCTCTTCCGCATCGGCGGAGAGGAGGCAGCACAATGAAAATGAGACAGATCCAGTTCGACGGCGTGGGAGAGCTGCGCCAGGTGGAACGGGAGATCCCGCCCCTCAAGGACACGCAGGTCCTGGTAAAAGTGGAGGCCTGCGGGCTGTGCACCTGGGAGCGCTATATCTATGCGGGGACCGAGAGCATGCCCTTCCCCTTTGTGGGAGGACATGAGATCGCCGCACGGGTGGTGGAGACAGGGGCCGCGGTCCCCTCGGAGATCCGGGTGGGCATGCCGTTGTCGGTGGCGAAATGGGTCCGCTGCAATCAGTGCGAGCTCTGCCGCCGGGGCTATGACAACCACTGTCTGGGAAACGACAAGCCTTCGGACAAGGGCTATTCCGGTCCGGGCGGATTCTCGGACTATCTGGTGTGCGAGAGCTATGAGATCTTCCCCTTCCCGGAGGATGCCCCTATTCACTATGCGGCCCTGGCCGAGCCGGTGGCCTGTGTGACGAGAGCGGTCAACCGCCTGCGGAGCGTGGCCGGGGATACCGTGGTGGTCGTCGGGGCCGGACTGATGGGCCTGCTCTTCCTCAAACTGCTCAAGCTGCGCGGGTACAAGGTCATCGTGGTACAGCGCAGTGCGGCCCGGCGGGAGCGTGCAGCCAAGATGGGCGCCGATCTGGTGCTGGATCCCGGGGCGGAATACTGGCCCGAGCGGGTACGCCGGGAGACTGGCGGTATGGGGGCGGCCTCCGTCGTCTACACGGCGGGCGGCTCCGCGGCGGTCAATGAGTGTCTGGACGCCGCCCGGATCGGCGGGGACGTCATGCTCTATGCGCCCACCCATGAGGAACGGCCGCCGGTGGATCTGGATCTGGTCCACTTCAAAGAGCTGGTGCTGACCGGCGCCATTCGACATGACAAGGAGAGCTTCCAACAGGCCGTGCGCCTGCTGGGCAGCGGACAGGTGGAGTTTGGAGATCTGAATCTCAGCTTTGGCTCCATGGAGCATCTCCGGGAGGAGATGGAGCGGGCGGATACCGACCGGGAGATCCACCGCATTCTGCTCCGCTGGGAATAAGAAACAGAACCATAAAAACGGCGGGCGACCGCCGTTTTTATGGTATGGAAACCAAATGGATCACTTACAGAAAGGAGGAATCAGCGTGTGCTATTCACTCAATGAGCGGGCCTGCCGCATCATCGAGGAGAACATTCTGCCCCATCTGGACGCGCTGGGGGTACAAGTCCATGTACTGAAAAACGGAGCCACCGTGTTGGATATGGGGGTCTTTGCCAAGGGAGGCTGGATGGCGGCCAAGTATTTTACGCAGTCCAATCTGGGGGGATTGGGAGAGCTGACCTATGGGACTATGCAGGTGGGGAGCCATCGCCTTCCCACGGCGAATATCTTCGTGGACCGGGCGGCCGTGGCCGAGCTGGCGGCCCATGATGCCTTCCTCTACATCGAATATCAGGGGGTCAAGCGCTCAGTCTCTGGGCCACTGCGCTCCGTCACCGGAACGGATCACTTTGCCCAGGCGGTCTCCTACCGGGACCCGGCGCCCCGGAAGATCGTGGCCCATATCCAGATCGATGAGCTGCCCGATGAGGGGATGACCGAATTGATCGCCGGAGCCGTGGGACGGCATCCCAGAGATCTCTACCTGCTGGCCGCCCGGACGGGAACTCTGACCGGAGCGGCCCAGGTCTGCGCCCGCAATGTGGAGCAGAGCCTGCCCAGTCTGCTGGACCAGGGATTCCCCATCGACGCCATTGTACAGGCCTGCGGGAGCGCGCCCATCCCAGCGGTGGTGGACGATGAGCAGCTGGCCTATGGGCGGGTAAACGACGGCCTGATCTACGGGCAGGAGACCAACCTCTATGTAGACTGTGCGGATGAGGAGATCACCCGGCTGGAGACCATCCTGCCCTTCAACAAGAATGGAGATGTCTACGGGATTCCCTTTGAGACGCTCTTTGCCCGCTGTGATTACCTCTGGCGCAATGTGCCCCGGGAGTGGGATGCGCCCTGCCGGGTCAATTTCTTTAATCTGCGTACCGGGCATTCATTTTCGTACGGTGCCCTGCACCATGGCGTGTTGGAACAGGCCTTTTTGGGATCGAATGGAGGAAAGTAAGAATGGAATGGAGAGAAAAAGCAGCTCAGTGTTTTCAGAACCTGATCGAAGAGGCCGGCGCCAATCACTGCGCGGTACAAGAGCGGGAGCAGGGGACCTGGATCGATGCCGGATGGGATGTGCCCGGCGGCTGGATGGCGGCCAAATGTGTGCTGGAGGGCCTGAGCGGCGGCCGTGGACAGGTAAGCTATACCCAGCGGCAGATGGCCGACGGGATGCAGATCCCGGCACTGGAACTCTTCCTGGATGACCCGGTGGGCACGGCCCGGGCCTTTCAGCGGGACGAACAGGGGATCTATGGCGTCCGGGGAGAAGAAGGATATGTGCTGGGTGTGACTGACCGCCTCCTGGCGGAAGAAAAGGGCTGGAAGGGAAATGTGGTGAGTGCAGGCCCCAACAGCCTGTTTACCGGCATTATGGAGGCTGCCGATCTGATGGCGCAGTGCGTGCAGGCCCTGGAGCGGGAAGGCGTATCCGAAATTCTGTGGGGATGGAGCAGCTGTCCGCTGGCGGCTATGACGCAGGATGTGGAGGAGACCCGCTGCCGCCGCCTGGAGATGGCAAAACGGCATACCGCCATTTCGCTCTGGGTGCGGGGAGAGGGCAGCGCCATCCGCCGGGCCATCGAGAGCATGGATATGGAAGAGTTTTTTGTGCATGAACTTGTAACCGCTTGTACATATGGAAAAGATAATAATTTATCATCTAATGTAATGTTTAATGAAAGATAGTTGCTATTAAGATATAAAATATTTTGCGATATTTATGCACTTAGTAGAAAAACACAAAAGTACCACAAAAAAGCGGAGGTAATACTTGCAAAGTGAACAGAAGTATGGTACTGTAAATGCAACAAGAGTGTAACCGATTACAAAAAAGCGCGAACGGAGGAGTTCAGAGACACAGTTCTAAGAAATTGAAGGAGGTATCCCCAAATGAAACGGAAACTGATGGCGCTCTTGCTGGCTGGTGCACTTGCTGTTGGCCTGGCGGCCTGCTCGCGAAATGTTGGGACAGAAGACTCTGCGCCCCCTGCCAGTTCCCCGACCGGAGGAACGACGGAGACCACGGGAGCAAAGGACCCGTCCGAGGTCAAGGTAGCTCTGGTGTGCGGCGGCGCCGTGAATGACGGCGGCTGGAATGCCAGTGCATATGAAGGACTTCAGCGCATTGAGGAGACCCTCGGGGTAGAAACCGCTTACACAGAAAAAGTAGCGGTTGCCGAGATGCCTCAGGTCATTCGGACTTACGCCCGTCAGGGCTTTGACCTGATCTTTGGTCATGGCGCTGAGTTCGGCGAGCCGATGAGCACGGTGGCACCTGAGTTTCCGGATACCACCTTCGTGGCGGTCAACGCCAATGTAGAGGCGGGGAACCTGACCGGAACCGTCTTTAAGTTTGGTGAATGCGGATACTTCTGCGGTATGGCGGCCGCCATGGTCTCCGAGACCGGGAAGATCGGCATCATTCCTCCCGATGATGCCCCCAACAACAAGGCGGACATCGACACCTATGAGCTGGGCGCCAAGGCGGTTAATCCGGACATCGAAGTGTACACCGCATTTACCGGCTCCTGGGACGATCTGCCCAAGGCCAAGGAGGCTTCCGAGTCTCTGATTTCCAAGGGCTGCGACGTACTGCTGGCCATGGGCGACGCGTATGCTGTGGGCGTGTACCAGGCCTGTGAGAATGCCGGGATCAAGGCCATCGGCTGGGTCAGCGATCAGCATGATCTGTCCGACGCGGTGATCTGCTCCGGTCTCCAGTCCGTGGGCGATGTGTATGTGGCCACTGCCGAGCGTTACCTCGAGGGTACCATGGAGCAGGGCGTGCAGGTCTATGGTATGCCGGACGGCGCCCAGGGCATGTCTGAGTTCTACGGACTGACCGAAGAGCAGGCGGCCGAAGTAGAGGCGGCCATGCAGGACTATCTGGACGGCAAGCTGGAGATTCCCACTCTGTACTAAAACTGAATTTCGATCTCGGAATCCGAGAGGAACACGAGCGACAGAAGCGTGACCCCAAGTGGTGCAGCGACCGACCGTTGCTGCACCACTTGTGCATTCAGAGGGACTCGGAAAGATATTGGAGGAGTGATCATGAACAAGCGAGCCCGTGCGATGGTGAATTACCTCATTTCCATCGTGATAGCTCTGCTGCTGGCATTCGCCATCATCGGCGCATTGCTGCTCTGGCAGGGTGTGGATCCTGTGGAGACCTTTATGGCCCTGTTTCAGGGCGCATTCATCGGAAAGAGCAATCTGGGCGCCAGCCTGCTGCTGGCGACCCCGCTGATTCTGGGCGGCCTGGGCATTGCCCTTTCTTTCCGGTGCGGTATCTTTAATATCGGCGGTGAAGGTCAGCTCTATCTGGGTGCCTTTGCGGCGACCTGGCTGGGCGTGAATCTGGTTGGCCTTCCCTTCTGGCTGCACATCCCCATCTGCTTTTTGGGCAGCATGATCTTCGGCGGCCTGTGGGCTCTGATTCCCGGCTATTTGAAGATTTCCAAGGGCTATAACGAGACGGTGACATCGGTGCTGCTCAACTATGTGGGTGTATATTTTGTCAACTACGCCCTCTCCAGCTTCTTCAAAGAGCCGGGCGCGCTGAACCACCAGTCCCCCAAGATTCAGACCTCGGCCATGCTCTCCAAGATCATGTCGGGCAGCGAGCTCAACACCAGCTTTCTCATGGCACTGCTGATCGTGGCGCTGTTCTTCCTGATCTTCTACAAGACAGATGTGGGCTTCAAGCTCCGGGCCGTCGGTCAGAACGCGGAGGCCAGCCGGACCTCCGGTATCCATACCCGCAAATATCTGCTCCTGGCCATCATCGTCAGCGGCGCCCTCTCCGGACTGGCCGGCTCGGCGCAGGTCATGGGCTATCAGCATCTGATGGTACAGAACTTCTCCCCCAATACCGGATACGATATCATCGCCGTGGCCCTGATGGGCAACCTGCACCCCATCGGCGTCCTGATTGCCGGTATTTTCCTGGGCGCGCTGCGCAGCGGTGCCAGCGTGATGCAGATCATGATGGGCGTCCCGGTGACCATCCTCTATATCATTCAGGGCGTGATCATTCTGAGCATCCTTGGCTTCAGCCGCGCCAACATTGACTTTATCGGCCTGGTGGGCGGACTGTTCCGGAAAAAAGAGAGCCAGAGTATGGCGAAGGAGGCGTAGTCATGGAATTTCTGAATATCTTTTTAACGCCGGATTTCTACTCCGCCACGTTCCGTCTGGCTACGCCTCTGATGCTGGCGGCCCTGGGCGGCGTCATTTCCGAGCGCTCCGGTGTTCTGAACATGGCGCTGGAAGGACAGATCCTGATGGGAGCCTTTTTCGGATACCTGGGATCATATCTCTTCCAAAACGTATGGCTGGGCGTTCTGACCGCCATGGTGGGGAGCCTCTTCCTGGCCGCGCTGCACGCCTTTATGAGTATTAAGGTAAAGGTCAACCAGGTGGTATCCGCAGTGGGCCTGAACACGCTGGCCCTCGGTATTACCAGTACACTCTTCCGCTTCCTCTTCGGGACCGATTCGCAGATGGCCAGCTGCCCTGGCATGGCCAACCTGGATATTCCGGTTCTGAGCGATCTGCCCTTTGTGGGGCCGGTCCTGTTCAGCCAGCATCCGCTGACCTACGCTGCGGTGGTGCTGCTTATCCTCCTCAACCTCTTCCTGTTCCGTACCAGCCGGGGCCTGGAGCTGCGGGCCGCCGGTGAAAATCCCCAGGCGCTGGATGTGGCGGGCGTGGACGTCATCCGCATCCGCTGGCTGGCGGTCCTCACCACGGGCCTGTTCTGCGGACTGGCCGGAGCCAGCCTGACCCTGACAGGACTCAATACCTTCTATGATAACCTGTCCTCCGGCCGTGGCTTCATTGCCTATGCCGCGGTGGTCTTTGGCAAGTGGACGCCTGTGGGCGCTGCGCTGGCCGCCATCCTCTTCGGCGCGGGCGACGCGCTGCAGCTGCGGATGCAGACCATCTTTGATATTCCCTATTACTTCTACATGATGATGCCCTATCTCATCACCTTCTTTGCGCTGGTCTTCTTTATGGGCGCGGCCAAGGGACCGGCGGCCAACAGCATTCCCTTTGAAAAGGACAAGGGACGCCGCCGCTCCGCCCGCCGCAGCAGAATGGGAGGGAACTGAATGGAACCGGTATTGCGCGTACACAACATTACAAAACGGTTTGGAAGCAATGTGGCCAACGACCATATCAGCTTTGACCTCTATCCCGGTGAGATCCATGCACTGCTGGGTGAGAATGGCGCGGGTAAGTCCACCCTGATGAATGTGATTTACGGCGTCTACGGCGCGGACGAGGGCGAGATCTATTTGAATGGAAAGCCGGTGGAGATTTCTTCCCCCAAGCACGCCATTGAGCTGGGGATCGGAATGGTGCATCAGCACTTTATGCTCATCCCTGCCTTTACGGTGGCGGAGAATATCGTGCTGGGCATGCAGAAGGAGCTGCGCCTGGATATTAAGGATGCAGAGGCCAAAATTGCCGCAGCCAGTGAGAAATACGACCTGAGAGTGGATCCCCATGCGTTGGTATCCACCCTCTCCGTGGGCGAGCAGCAGCGGGTGGAGATCCTGAAGGTACTGTTCCGGGGGGCGAAGATCTTAATTCTGGATGAGCCCACCGCTGTACTTACCCCCCAGGAGATTACCGAGCTCTTTGCCACCTTGGAGCGGCTGAAGAAGGATGGCGTCAGCATCGTCTTTATCAGCCACAAGCTCAATGAGCTCATGAGCATCAGCGACCGGATCAGCATTCTCCGCCGGGGAAAGATCACCGGCTGCATCGACGATCTGGCCAACTGCAATCCGGAGGCACTGGCCTCTGCCATGGTGGGCCGTCAGGTCACACTGGGCGTGGAGAAGCCGGAGCAGGAGGCCGGGGAAGTGGTGCTGGAGCTGGATCACCTCTCGGTCTGCAATGAGGCCAAGAAGGAGATCATCAAGGAGTTCAGCCTCCAGATCCGTGCCGGAGAGATCGTAGGCCTTGCCGGAGTAGACGGAAACGGACAGTCGGAGCTGGTCAAGGGAATCACCGGACTGCTTCCCGCCACGGGGGGCGCTATTCGTATCCAAGGGGTGGATATGACCGGAAAAACCCCCAGAGAGTTTATTGACGCGGGTGTGGGACATATCCCCGAGGACCGGCATAAGCAGGGCCTGGTGCTCTCCATGTCGGTAAAAGAAAATCTCTTTTTGGAGACCATCCAGGACCGGCCCTACACCAAGCGCCACCTGCTCCAAAAGAAAGCCATCCAGGAAAAAGCCAAAAGCCTTCAGGAGTTCTATGACATCCGTGCGGCCTCTTTGGAGGTGCCGGCCGGTGCGCTCTCCGGCGGCAATCAGCAGAAGATCATCGTGGGACGCATCCTGGAGCAGGATCCGAAGCTCCTGGTGGCGGTCCACCCGACCCGCGGACTGGATATCGGCGCCACGGAGTTTGTCCATAAATGCCTGCTGAAGGCCCGTGCCGAGGGATGTGCCATCCTGCTGGTCTCCACAGAGCTGGATGAGATTCTGGAGCTGAGTGATCAGATCGCCGTGATCTATGAGGGCGAATGCATGGGCGTGGTCCGGGATCGGGACGCCACAAAAGAGGGTATTGGTCTGCTGATGGCAGGCGTAAAGGGAACACAGGCGGCTACGGCATCCTAAATACGTGTAAAAAGTCCGGTATGGCTCTGCCATACCGGACTTTTTTAACGGAGAAAGAAAACCACAGTCCATGGCCGGAGCGGCACAGTGGACTGTGGTTTTTGTGTGACGGGAACGATCAGTCGGCGTCGGTCATGGCCTTCTTGGCCCGCTCGATGTCTTCCTTATCCTTCATGGGGAAGATCAGGTTGGCCAGGATGGCTACGATACAGGTGGCGGCCACCGAGTCAGAGAAGATGAAGCGCAGAACGCCGGGGAGCTGCGCCACCGCTTCGGGATGGCTGCCGAGGCCCAGGCCCAGAGCAAAGGTGATGCCCAGAACCAGAACATTGCGCTCGCTGAAGCCGGCCTTGGCGATCATCTTGATGCCGTTGATCAGGATCATGCCGAACACGGAGATAACGGCGCCGCCGAGAACGGCAGAGGGGATGGCGGAGAACACGGCGCCCAGCTTGGGCAGGAAGCCGCAGATCATCAGTACAAAAGCGCCAGTGGCGATGCACCACTTGTTGACCACCTTGGTCATGGAGACGATGCCTGCGTTCTGACCAAAGGCGGTGTTGGGCAGTGCATTAAAGAATGCGGCGGTGGTGGAGCCCAGTGCGTCGGCCAGAATGGCGCCGGAGGTCTCGCGCTCGGTAGCCTCACGGTCGAAGCCGGCAATGGTGATGCCAGAGGTGTTGCCGATGGTCTCCAGGCCGGAGACGATGTACAGTGCGGCAAAGCTCAGGACAGCAGAGGGAGTGAAGACGAGCTTAAACTGCAGGGGCAGAGGCAGGCTTACCCAGCCGGCCTCGGTAATGGTAGAGGTGTCCACCATACCCAGGAAGGCGCAGACCACATAACCCACAACGAGACCGATCAGGATTGCGGAGTTCTTGACCAGGCCCTTTCCAAAGCGCTGAAGCAGGACAATGATGGCCAGAACCATAAAGCCGATGGCGAGATTCCGGATGGAACCGTAGTCGGCCGCACCGGCGCCGCCGGCAAAATAGTCCACACCGACTCCGAGCAGGTTTACACCGATGGTGACCAGCGTGCTTCCCACCACCAGAGGGGGGAAGAAGCGGCGGATATACTTATAGAAGAAGCCCATGATCACTTCGGTCAGGCTTCCCAAGAGGCTTCCGCCTAGGACCGCTCCGATGCCGCCTGTGGCCGCAATGGTGGAGGCAGTGGGAACAAAGGCGAAGGAGGTGCCCATGACGATGGGCAGATTGGCACCGATCTGCTTATTCTTGCCCAGCTTGATGGGATAGAGCTGGATGAAAGTAGTAAGACCGGAGACAAACATGGCGCACTGCACCATAATAACGGTCTGTGCGGCGGAGAGATTACATGCCCCGGCAATGATGAGGATGGGGGCGAGGTTTGACGTAAACATAGCCAGGACGTGCTGCATGCCCAAGGGAAGGGCGGTACGCAGCCGGGGTCTGCCGTCGAGTTGATAGATCAGACGACGGTCTTCGTCCCGTCGGTCGGTGTGGTTGGATGTTCCTGCAGTATTCATCTTAAAGACCTCCATATTACTTTTCTTTCATATGCCATGGTAGCTGGTATGAGCACTGCGTGCGCGGGGCGGTGATCTCCTTTCCACAGAAAATGAAAAGACCGGTTCTTTTTTGTATGGCTAATCATAAAGAAAAGTTTTTAGTATGTCAAGATATTTTTTAGACAAAGCGATGGAAGGGGAGTGAAAAAGGCACCACTTATCTGTGCAAAACGGCCATGTATGGGAAATGAATAGACGCATTCCGGAAAGTTTTATATACTAAAACCATAGGAGAAAGGAGGGGAGGATTGTGCAGGTGGAGGTCCGTTATCGGCCTGGAACAGAAGGGGTTCGGGTGGTTGTGGAGGCGGAGCGGGACGGGCCGGAAGTAAGGGCATTGGTGGAGCGGCTGATGGATTTGGACGAAAAGGTACTGTTGGGACGACTGGGGGAGCAGGTGATTCCCCTTTGCGCGGACTCCCTGCTGCGCTGTTATGCGCAGGGGGGACGTGTAAAGGCGGAAAACGAACAGGGTACCTATGACCTGAAAGAGAGGCTCTATGAGCTGGAGAATAAGCTGGATCGGCATGTCTTTGTCCGGATTTCTCACTCGGAGATCATCAATTTGCGGAAGATCACAGCGCTGGATCTGTCCCTGACCGGAACAATCCGCATCACTCTGGAGGGAGGAACGGTGTGCTATGTCTCCCGCCGTTTTGTGAAAAAAATCAAAGAAGCGCTGGAATTATCATGACACAGGAGGGATGGATATGAGAGCACGGCGGAGAACATGGATGGTACATATTCTGGCGGGCGGCCTTGTGGGATTGGTAACGCTGTCGTTTCTGGGGGCGGTGATAAACGGATGGAGCGCGGGTGCGCCCCCGCTGCTCAACAGTACGCCTCCGCTCCTGGTCAGTCCGGCGCTGAGCGAGTGGACTGGATCGGCTCCGCTGGCGCTGGTGATTCAGAGTATACTCTACTTTAGTCTGGGCGGCACAGTGGGAGTGGCCACCATGCCCTTTGCGGAGAGCGGAGCGGCGCTGGTCTGCCGGTCTTTGGCACACTTTGCGGTGACGGCCCTGCTCGTTACTCTGACGGCCTGGACATTGGGGTGGATTTGGTCCTGGGAGATCCTGCTGTTCTATCTGGCGCTGTTGACGGCGGTATATCTGCTCATCTGGCTGGGGCGCTGGGTGGGGTGGTATGCCGAGGTGGCCGCCATCCGGGAAAAATTGGGTCTCGCACCAGGTCCCTCCCTGCTGAAATGGAAGGAGAGCCTCCCCTACCTGGGATTTGCGGTCATCCTGTGCCTTGTACTGCCGTTTCTTCTGCGCCTTCTGGATGGCCCGCCTAAGCCGCTGCTCAGCGTTCTGTATGGGTTTGTGCTGCTGCCGGTGGGAGGGCTTTTCTCCGGCTTCTCTCTGGGAAGGAGAGAAGGCTTTTGTCCACTTTATCCGCTGGCCTGTGCGGGGGCGGTTCTTCTGTTTATTCCGCTGGCCCGTTTGATCTCCAACATGGCCGACGGGATTATGGTTCCCATTGCGTTCTGTTTTGCCCTGCTGGGGAACCTCCTGGGAAGCGCTTGGCGGCGCTTCCGGCGGCAAGGACAAAGTGCATAAAGTTTCATGCCCAAAAGAGCAAGGAATGCTTGCAAAATCGGGAAATAATGATATACTAAACGGTGACTTACTTTGATAAAATGGAGTTGAACCACCATGAAACGAACCACTGTCGCACAGATCTTTGCCGATCAGGCGGCCTTTGGCGGACAGACCGTCACCGTCTGCGGCTGGGCCCGCACCATCCGGGACATGAAGACCTTCGGTTTTCTGGAGCTCAATGACGGCTCCTGCTTCCGAAACCTTCAGGTCGTCTTTGCCGACAATGAGGTGGAAAACTTCAAAGAGATTGCCAAGTGCAATGTGGGCACCTCTTTTGTGGTGACCGGTACGGTAGTCCTGACGCCGGAGGCCAAGCAGCCCCTGGAGCTCAAGGCACAGACCATCACGGTGGAGGGCCCCTCTACCCCGGACTATCCCCTCCAGAAGAAGCGTCACAGCGTAGAGTATCTGCGTACCATCCAGCATCTGCGTCCCCGTACCAACCTCTTCTCCGCGGTGTTCCGTGTGCGCTCTGTGGCTGCCCATGCCATCCACTGCTTCTTCCAGGATCGGGGCTTTGTGTATGTCCACACGCCGCTCATCACCGCCAGTGACTGCGAGGGCGCGGGTGAGATGTTCCAGGTGACCACGCTGGATCTGGCCAATCCTCCCAAGAACGAGGACGGCAGTGTGGATTACAGCCAGGATTTCTTCGGCAAGCGGGCCAACCTCACGGTCTCCGGCCAGCTCAACGCTGAGAACTTCGCTATGGCTTTCGGCAATGTTTACACCTTTGGTCCCACCTTCCGGGCGGAAAACTCCAACACCCAGCGCCATGCCGCCGAGTTCTGGATGATCGAGCCGGAGATGGCCTTTGCCGATCTGAACGACTATATGGACACCGCTGAGGACATGATCAAGTATATCATCCGCACAGTGATGGAGAAGTGCCCCGACGAGATGAACTTCTTCTCCTCCTTTGTGGACAAGGGCCTCAAGGAGCGGCTGGAGCATGTGGCCTCCTCTGACTTCGTGCGGGTGACCTACACCGACGCGGTGGAGATCCTGAAGAAGAACAATGACAAGTTCGACTACAAGGTGGAGTGGGGCTGCGACCTCCAGACTGAGCACGAGCGCTACCTCACCGAGGTGGTCTTCCAGAAGCCTGTCTTCGTGACCGACTATCCCAAGGATATCAAGGCCTTCTATATGCGCCTCAACGACGACGGAAAGACGGTGGCTGCTGCCGACTGCCTGGTACCCGGCATCGGCGAGCTCATCGGCGGTTCCCAGCGTGAGGAGCGCCTGGAGCTGCTGGAGAACCGCATCCGCGAGCTGGGCATGAATCCCGAGGACTACTGGTGGTATCTGGACCTGCGCCGCTATGGCTCCTGCAAGCATGCGGGCTATGGACTGGGCTTTGAGCGCATGGTCATGTACCTCACCGGCGTGAACAACATCCGTGATGTGGAGCTCCATCCCCGCACGGTGGGCAACGCCGAATTCTAAAAGAAAAACAGAAAGGACGTCACATGGTTCTGTCCATGTGACGTCCTTTTTTATACCAATAAGGAGCCTGGACACTGGTGTGTCCGGGCTCCTTTTACACATTTTTGAACCGAATGTGGAAGATCAATTGGGTAGTTGGTCCAAGAGGGAGGAGATCTGTGCGTTCAGAGTGTCCACATCGGGGGTAGGCACCGGGGCGTTGGTGAAGTGATAGGTACGCTTGAGCGTGAGAATGCGGTAGAGGCTCTCATCCAGGCGCGCCTCGGTGAGACGCCCCTCCTCCACGGCGGACAAAATCCCTGTATAGGCGGCTGAGAGGTTGTCCGCCCCATGGCAGACCAGAAGCAGGTCACATCCGGCCTCCAGAGCCAGGACAGCGGCCTCATCCATCCCGTAGGTCTGGGAGATGGCGCCCATGGTCAGGTCGTCGGTACAGACGACGCCCTGAAAGCCCAGCTCTTCCCGCAGGAGGCCGGTGACCACCTTGTGGGAGAGAGAAGCCGGGTACTCCTCGTCAATCCCGCGTTCCAGGATATGGGCCACCATTACGGCCGGGACCTGCTGCTCGATGGCTGTGAGAAAGGGGAGAAGCTCTTCCTCTTTCAACTCGGCCAGTGATTTTTCCACCACGGGGAGACCCAGGTGGGAGTCGGTCTCGGTGTCCCCGTGGCCGGGGAAGTGCTTGACCACCGGGACCACGCCCCGGTCAGCCACACCCTGCCAGGCGGCGGTCCCCAGCTGAGCCACGGTCTGGGCCGATGAGCCGAAAGCACGATCGCCGATCACCGTATTTTCCGGATTGGACCAGATGTCCAGGGAGGGAGCATAGTCGGTATTCAGTCCGAAGGCGGCGCACTCCGCCCCCAGGACTCTGCCGAAGCGCGTGACCAGAGTGGCGTCACCCGTTTGCCCAAAGACCAGGGGAGCGGGGAGGGAGGCCACCTCCGGGGGCATTCGGGAAACCCGTCCCCCCTCCTGGTCGATGGAGAGCAGCAAGGGGATATACTCTCCGTTGGCCTCTTTGAGTGCATTGGTCAGCTGGGCCAGCTGCTGCGCGCTCTCCACATTGCGGGAGAAGAGTATGATACCTCCCACCTGATAGGTCTGGATGGCGGAGAGTGCGTCCTCCCCTGGCGTATATCCTTCCATCCCGGCCACCAGAAGCTGCCCCACCTTTTGACCCAGGGTCATGGAATCTAACTGCTCCTGGACGGGGTCTGGCGTAGGGGTAGGGGAGGGGGTGGGAGTGGGAGATGGGGTGGAAGAGACTGCTGTGGGTGAAGTGGATGGGGAGGGCGTGGGTTCGGACAATTGGGGAGTACAACCGGTGAAAAGAAATACAAAAAGGAATAGTGACGACAAAATATTATATTTCGTCATCGCTTTTTTCGCCCCTTTCTGGATTTTGAAATGGGACCTGCTTTCCGGGAGGGCCGCTTACCGACCCGGCGCTCCGCGGGTCGCTCACCCTCACGGGAGATGCGGCGCGTAGGAATACCGGGAGCCATACCGGGGAGGCGGAAACTGATCTGTCCGCTTCCGGGATCGGCGGAAGCACAGACCACTTCCAAAAGTGTCCCTAGTGTAAAGACATCTCCGCCGAGGCCGGTGAGGGTCATGCGGCTCTCGTCAAAGGCATAGCGCCCGCCGGGGAGAGCCTCCACCGGGAGGAAGCCCTCCACGCCCAGGGCGGTCAGAACGAAGAGTCCGAACCGGGTCACGCCGGAGACCGCGGCGGGGAAGGTCTCGCCCACATGGTCGGCCATAAACTCCGCCAGATAGCATTTCTCAATCTCCCGCTCGGCGGTCTGGGCGGCCAGTTCCCGCTCGGAGGCCTGTTTGGCCGCCTTTGGGACGGCGGAGGAGAGCTTCTGCCCCGCCTTTCCGGTCAGGGTGTCCTCCAGCAGTGCGGTCAGGGTGCGATGGACCATCAGGTCGGGATAGCGCCGGATGGGAGAGGTGAAGTGGCAGTAATCCGAGGCGGCCAGACCAAAGTGCCCCAGGTTCTGGGGATCATACCGGGCCTTCATCAGGGCGCGGAGAACCGCGGTGTGGACCAGAAATTCTTCGGGCTTTCCCCGGGACTCATCCAGCAGCTTTTGCAGGGAGAAGTGGTCGGCCTCCCGGAAAGAGTAACCAAGAGGAGAGAGAAGCGCGCGCAGGGCCTCGGTCTTTTCCTGCGAGGGCTTTTCATGGATGCGGTAGACCGCGGGGGCGTCCAGGCGGGAGAGATGGGCGGCCACGCACTCATTGGCGGCCAGCATGAAGGACTCGATAAGCCTCTCGCTGACGCCAGGAGTCCGGGCCTGGATGGAGACCGGGTACCCATCCTCATCGCAGAGGATGTAGCTCTCCCGACTGGCCAGATCCAGGCTTCCGCGGCGCTTCCGGCGGGCCTCCAAAATCTGAGCCAGGGCGGCCATGTCCCGCAGCATGGGAAGAATGTGGGCGTACCGCTGGGCCAGGGCGGGGTCAGCGTCCGAGAGGAGGAGATTACAGTCCTCGTAGGTCATGCGTTCCGTCGTGCGGATGACTGACTGGGCGATGGTGTAGTCCGCTACGGAGCCATCCGGATACAGAGTCATGATACAGGAGAGAGTCAGGCGGTCCACCTGGGGATTCAGGGAACAGATGCCGTTGGAGAGCTCCGTGGGCAGCATGGGGATGACCTGGTCGGCAAAATAGACCGAGGTGCCCCGCTGCCAGGCCTCCACATCCAGAGGGGAACCCATGGGGACATAGTGGCTCACATCGGCGATGTGGACGCCGAGGACCGGTCGGCCCTGCTCATCGCGCTCCAGAGAGACGGCGTCATCCAGATCTTTGGCGCTGGCGCCGTCGATGGTGATGATGCATTTTTCCCGGAGATCCAGACGGCCGGTCCGGGCGGAGGCGGGCACCTCCTGGGGAGCCTGCCGGGCCTGTTCCAGCACCTGAGGCGGAAATTCCCGCTGGATATGCTGGTCAAAGAGAATGGACTCCACAGCGGCCTCCCGGCTGCCGTCCCGGCCGAAGACCTCCAGCAGGGTGCCCATGGGAGGCTGTTTGGAGGTGCCATAGCTGGTCACCTGGACCGCCGCCCGGTCCCCGGCGTGGGCCCGGTGCTTGCCCACGATCTGGATGGGCTCCCGCAGCTTGTCCCCCGCGGGGACCAGCCAGGCCTCCCGGCCGTGCTTGCGCACCGAGCCGGTGACGGTGGGGTTGCCCCGTCGGAGAATGGCAGTGACTTTCGCGGTGCGCTTCTCACCCGGTGCGGCGGGGCCGGGATCGGGACGGATGGCGACGGTGTCCCCGTGCCAGGCGCCGTGTTCCGCCCGGGGCGGGATGAAATAGTCCTCCTCCCGTCCGGCGGCCCCCTCGGGGGTGACGAAGCCGAAGCCACGTCCGGCGGCCTGGTAGAGTCCGGTGATCTCAGAATGGGATTTTGTCATAAGTTCTCCTTTTTTGATTCGGTCAGAGTGAGAGAGTCTAAAGAAAGAGAGGAGGGGACCTCCTCCCCGCAGCAGGCGGCCCGCCAGCCCTCGCCGCCCCAGGCACAGAACCAGAGTCCGGCCTGTGTGCCGCTCTGCCCGGGGGAGAGCAGAGGAACGACAATGGAGCGGGGGGCGCAGTCCAAACCGCGGCCGGTATATTTCACATAGCTCTCTTTCAGGGTCCAGAGGGTGTAAAAGTCCTCCCAGCGGCTGCCCCGGGCGGTAAACCAGTCCCACTCCGTATCGGAGAGGACATAGCGGGGAAGGCCGGGACGGCGTGGCTTGATCCGCTCCACATCCACGCCGAGGGGATGGTCCCCCACACCGCACAGGGCGAAGGGGCCGCTGTGACTGAGATTGAAGTGGAGAGCGGAATCTGCCAGCACCGGTTTTCCACCGGGAAGCGTGGAAAAGGTCGGGTCAATACATCCATAGTACTCTTTCAGAATGGTGTGCAGCAGGCTGTGGGCGTCCTGCTTGCCCGACGCGTGAGAGATCATCCAGAGCTGGAGCAAGGCACCCTCTCCTTTCTGCTTTATTTCATTTTATTGTAACCCATCCCCGGGGCGATTACAACGCCGCCCTTGTATACCGGGGAGAGAATCGGTATAATGCAAATCAAAATCGAGCCCTGTTTGGAGGAAAACGTTCGCTCCGGACCGGCTCGGGATTTAGGAGGATTCGGATGACAAAAGAACAATATGAGCGCTGGACGGCGCCCATTGCCCGGCATCCCAAAGGGGCACTGCGTCTGAAACAGCTCAATACCATACTGACTGGCGTATGCTATCTCTGTTATCCACTGCTGCTGCTCTGGCTCATCTGGAACCGGGACGGGCGCTTCTGGCGGGCGGCTCTGGTGCCTGGGATCTCCTTTGTGCTGCTCAGTGTTCTGCGCCGGGGATTGAATGTTCCGAGACCCTATGAGGTGTTGGAGATCCAGCCCCTGATCCACAAGGATACCCGGGGGAAGTCGTTCCCCAGCCGCCATGTGTTCAGCGTCTTTCTCATTGACATGGTGTGGTGGTATCTCTGCCCGCCCATGGGATGGGTCTTTCTGGCGGTCGGGCTCCTGCTGGCGGCGGCCCGGGTACTGGGTGGCGTCCATTTTCCGAGGGATGTACTGGCCGGGGCTCTTCTGGCTGTGGCGGCCGGCTGGGTAGGCTTTTGGCTGATCTGAAAAACAGAGTGAAACCTGACAAAAATGTCACCTTTCTGTAAGGCGATTCGATGGCACCGGGTGCTGAGACCGGGTACAATGGAGGCAGCAAAGGAGGAGATATGATGGAACCCATCCTTACGGTGTCCCATTTGCAGAAGTACTATGGAGGCCGGGGCAATGTGACCCGGGCCATCGACGATATCAGTCTGGAGGTGCTGCCCGGAGAATTTGTGGGCATTATGGGTGCCTCGGGCTCGGGCAAGACCACCCTGCTCAACTGTGTGTCCACCATCGACTCGCCCACAGCGGGGCAGATCGTCATTGACGGCCGGGAGATCACCCGATTGAACGGCAAGCAGCTCTCCCGGTTCCGGCGGGAGCGCCTGGGCTTCATCTTTCAGGACTGCAATCTGCTGGACACGCTGACGGCCTTTGAAAATATTGCCCTGGCGCTGACCATCCGCAGGACTCCGGTCGGAAAAATCGAGGGGAGGGTGCGGGAGACCGCCCGTTTGCTGGAGATTGAAGACTGTCTGAACAAATATCCCTACCAGATGTCGGGCGGACAGTGTCAGCGTACGGCTGCAGCCCGGGCAATCATCACAAATCCGGCCCTCATCCTGGCGGATGAGCCCACCGGAGCGCTGGACTCCAAGTCGGCCCGCCTGCTGCTGGACCGTTTTGAGGCCCTCAACCGGGAGCGGGAGGCCACCATCCTGATGGTGACCCACGACGCCTTTACCGCCAGCTACTGTCACCGCATCCTCTTCATCAAGGATGGACGTCAGTTTACCGAGCTGGTGCGGGGCAACAAGAGCCGCAAGGATTTCTTTGGAGAGATCATCGAGGTCGTGACCCTTCTGGGAGGTGACTCCGGCGATGTTCTTTAAACTGGCCCGAAAAAATGTCACCCGGAGCATGCGGGATTATGCCATCTATTTCATTACACTGCTCTTTGGCGTATGCGTCTTTTACGTATTCAACTCCCTGGAAAACCAGTGGGTCATGGAGCTTCTGGCAGAACAAAACTCCGACTATGTCCGGGCCATCCTACAACTGACCGATGTGGTGTCGGTCTTTGTGTCGGTGGTGCTGGCTGGACTTATCCTCTATGCCAATACCTTTCTTCTCCGGCGGAGAAAGCGGGAGTTGAGCACCTATCTCCTGCTGGGGATGGGGCAGAAGACCATTGCGGTGCTTCTGTTCGCGGAGACCATGTTCATTGGACTTCTGGCCTTGGTGTTCGGCCTTGGACTGGGATTCTTCCTGGCGCAGTTTCTCTCGGCCTTTACGGCCAGTCTCTTTCAGATGACGGTAGACGAGTTCCACTTTGTCTTTTCCTGGAGAGGCGTGGGAAAGACCGTCCTCTACTTCAGCGTGATCTTTCTGGCAGTGATGATCTGCAACTGTGTGCTGGTGGCGCGGCAGAAGCTGATCCGCCTTCTGCAGGCACAGCGGCAGAATGAACAGATCCGCCTTCGTTCCGTGGCCGCTTCTGCGGTGATGTTTGTGCTGGGAGTGGTCCTTCTGGCCGTGGCCTATGGACTGCTGCTGAAACGGGGGCTTTTGACCATTGACCGCATTTTTTGGCTGATGCTGGCCCTCGGTACGGCGGGGACCCTGCTCTTTTTCCGGTCGCTGTCTGGCTTTCTGCTCCGGATCTGTCAAAGCCGGAAGAGGCTCTATTATCAAAACCTCAATATGTTTGTGCTGCGGCAATTCAACGCCAAGATCAACACGAACTATCTCTCCATGACGGTGGTATGCCTGCTGCTCCTGCTGGCCATCGGGATCACTGCCTGTTCGGTGGGGGTCAACAGCACGGTGGAGGGAAATGTGGAGCGAACTGCACCGCTGGACATGACCCTGCGGCTGGATGACGACTACTTTGTCTTTGCGCGGGAGGACCTGCCCGATGCACTGGAGGAGGCGGGATTCGATCCGGAAAACTGGTTGGGCGACTTTGCGGTGGTGTGCCGGTATGCAGTAAAACTGGACGAACCCATTCCGCTGGCGGAGGATGGCCGGGAACTGAACGACGCCTATATCATGTCCCTCTCAGACTTCAACGCCCTTACCGCGCTGCGGGGAGAGAAGCCTCTGGTTCTGGCGCCCAATACCTGCGGCATGGCCGAGGGGACCGAACCGGAATCTTACGGGAAGCCTGAGCGGGAGGCCTGGCAGGATGGGGCGCTTTTTTCGATTGGCGGCCATGTCTATGCGCCTGACCCCAAGGTGTACCATACCGGGGCGCTCTATACCAGTGAGATCGACCTGTCGGATGTCATTATCCTGCCCGACGAGGCAATGGAGACCGTACAGAAGGAGGCAATATGGCTTCGCCAGTATTATCTGGCAGGAGATTACGCGGAAGGAGTGGACCAGAAACATGCGGAGGAGCTGCTCTGGAACGTCTGGGATGAGACCCTGTTCGACCAGGTCGAGGAGCGCGGGAGCGATCCCGATGGCTCGTCTGCTTTTGGCCTATCCCTGAGCACAAAGCAGTTTATCTATCTGGACACAATGGGGACCAAGATCCTGGTTCTCTTCATCGGACTCTATCTGGGAACCATCTTTCTCATCACTTCTGCAGCAGTGCTGGCACTTCAAATGCTCTCCCAGGCGGCAGACAATGTGGGACGCTACCGCATTTTGCGGAAACTGGGTGTGGAAGAAAAGATGCGTGACCGCTCCATTGATATTCAGGTCTTTCTCTACTTCTTCCTGCCGCTGCTGCTTGCTGTGGTCCATTCCATCGTGGGGATCAAGGCGGCCAATGATGTCATTGCGGAGATTGGAAAACTGGATGCGGTGGCCAACAGCACCGTGACGGCTCTCATTATTCTGGTAGTATATGGCGCCTATTTTCTGGCTACCTGCTGGGGAAGCCGCAGAATGGTACGGGAACGGTAAGAAAAACGGGAAATTTCTCTTGAAATCGGCCCACTTTTGTGCTATCATAAAAAACACGCGTTGAAATGGGCGCGAGAGTCAAGCCCATCAATAAGAAGATAGCGCCCACACAGGGCCGAAAGGAAAGATGTAACGTGGTGAAGATTATCCTGAGTGTCGTCCTCGTTCTGATCGCGCTGGCGCTCATCATGGTGGTCATGCTCCAGTCCGGAAAGAGCGCTGGTCTGTCCGGCACCATCGCCGGTGTGGCAGACACCTTTATGTCCAAGAATAAGGCGAAGGGCTGGGACGCAAAGCTGGCCCGCTGGACCAAGTGGGTGGCCATTGCCTTTATGGTGCTTCTGGTTGTCATCAGCTTGATCTAAAGAGAATTCGATATGGTGATTTGAAACATCCCTCTCTGGTAGCAGAGAGGGATGTTTTGCGTTACGAAAAAAAGTGAAAAAAGGTGTTGACAAAAGTGGTGTGGGGTGGTATTCTATCTGAGCGCCTCACGAGAGGGCACTGAAACGAGTCGAAAAGTGAGAAGAAACCGAGCGGAAGC